>JBKJQY010000107.1:0-8862 GCA_046593725.1 Candidatus Limnocylindrales bacterium | reverse complement strand
ACCTGCCCGACGATGTCCCACAGCGCCGCCTCGATCGGCCAGTAGCGGCCGGCATGGAAGTCGATCGTCTCGAGGACCCGGACATGCCGGGCGATCGCCAGCGGGTCCTGGCCGACGAACAGGTGCTCAAACGCCTCGAAGCCGTCCATCGTGTCGCCCGATCCGATGCCCGCGACGCCCTCGTCCGTCTCGATCCTGACGATCGTCGCCGCGAAGCGCGTCCGCGGCACGGGGTCCCACGCGGCCGGGAACGGCGGCTCCAGCGGCAGGACGAGTCGGGTCAGGACGATCCGGGTGATCTGCATCGTCCGGAGTATCGCCCAGACGACGCCAAGCGATTCGTTGACAGCCGTACGGGCCGCGACTACCGTTCCGCTACGGTTCATGGTCGAGCGGAGGAACAGGTCTCGACCGTGTGACGTACTCGCGAACGACGCCTTGGGCGCTCGTCGCCTGTCCGGTGCTTCTGGAGGATGAGAGCGCGATGGACTATCTCAAGTTGGACAAGGTTCGCCAGTCGACGACCCCGCTGCAACTGGACGTCGTCGAATCGTTCGCGAGGGGGCGGATCAGCCGCCGCGCGTTCATCCAGAAGGGCACCCTCGTCGGCCTGTCGATGGCCTCGATCACCGCGGTCATCGCCGCGTGCGGTGGCGGTACTGCGAGCACGGCTCCGTCGGTCGGCGCGAGTGCCGGCGCCAGCACGCCGCCAGCCTCGGCAGCGGCCGGTGGCACGATCCGCGTCGCCGTCCAGCGCCCCGCCGGCCCGCTCGACCCGGTCGCGATGATCGACCTGGCAAGCTATGGCATCACTGCCCAGTCGTTCGAATTCCTGTGCACGCTCGCCCCGAACGCGACCGACATCGCACCGGGACTCGCCGAGACCTGGACGCCGAATGCCGACAACACTGTCTGGACATTCAAGCTTCGGGCGGGCGTCAAGTGGCACGACGGGACCGACTTCACGTCGGCCGACGTGGTAGCCACGATGGATCGCCTCGTCGCTGCCGGCAACTCGGGCCTCAAGGGCGTCATCGACAAGGGTTCCGCGGTCGCCACGGATCCGACCACGGTGACCTTCACTCTGGTGAGCGCCAACGGCAACTTCCCGTATCTCGTATCGGTGTTCAACGCCCAGTCGTTGATCACGCCGGCTGCCTATGCGGCGGGTACGACCCTCGACAAGGCCCCGAACGGCACTGGCGCCTGGAAGCTCGTCGAAGGCAGCTACGACATCGCCTCCGGCGTCAAGTTCGTCCGGAACGACGCCTGGTGGGGCGGCAAGACGCCGCTCGACGGCAGCGAATTCACCTTCTTCGATGACACGGCCTCGATGGTCACCGCCTATCAGGGCGGCCAGATCGATGCCCTCGTCCAGTTCGACGTCCTCTCGGGCGCGCCGTTGTTCGACGACGCCAACTTCACCGTCGTCGATACGCCGACCACCAACCACCGCCAGATCTGGATGCATACGGACCAGGGCCAGTTCGCGGACAAGAAGATCCGTCAGGCACTCGCCTTGACACTGGACCGCCCCGCGCTCGTCCAGCAGCTGTTCAAGGGTAGGGGCATCCCGGCCAACGATCACGTGATCTGGGAGTTCTACCCGTACTACAGCGACGGCGTGACCCAGCGGACCCAGAACATCGATATGGCCAAGCAACTCCTGTCGGACGCCGGCGTGTCGGACTTCAAGGCCACCCTCCAGTACGGTCGCCTCAGTGAGATCCCGGACCTCGCCGTGCTCATCCAGAGCCAGGCTGCCCAGGCCGGCATGACCATCACCCCGGCCGGGCAGGACAACGGCCCGTTCTACGACGCCCAGTGGTGCAACACGACCACTCCGACGAACCCGCCCTGCCAGGGCAACGCCGAGCTCGGCATCGTCGACTATGGTCATCGCGCCAGCCCGGACGTCTTCCTCAACTCCGCCTACAAGACCAACGGCGTCTGGAACGCCTCGCACTATTCCAATACCGCGTTCGACGCGGCCTTCACGGAATTCCAGAGCGCGGTCGGCGTCGACGCCCAGAAGGCCGCGTGCGCCAAGATCGAGCAGATCAGCAACGACGAAGTGCCGATCGCGATCCCGTACTTCTACAACTACCTGTCGGGTAACGCGAAGAAGTTCACTGGGGTCTACACCTGCGCCCTCGGCCAGATGTTCCTGTCGGCCGCCTCGGCCGTCTAGCCAACTCGCCTGGGATCGCCTGAAGACCGGGCGATCCCAGTTCGCCGGCCCCGAGCCAGGAGGGTGCACGTAGCCCGATGGCCCGCTACCTAGCGCGCAGGCTCCTGTACGCGATCGTCACGCTGTGGTTGTTGGTCACTATCGTGTTCGTGATCTCCAATGTGCTGCCGCGTGACGTCGGGCGCACCATCCTCGGGCCATTCGCGCCCCAGGAGAGCGTCGATGCGCTCAACGAAAAGCTGGGCACGAACCGGCCATTGCCGATCCGCTACGTCGAACAGATCACAGGTGTCATCACGCTCGACTTTGGCGAGTCGTTCGTGTCGGGCCAGCCGGTCCTGCCGCAGATCCTCGGGGCAGCCGGTCGGTCGGCCAAGCTGGCCGGCCTCGCCCTCCTCATCACGATCCCGATCAGCATCGCCGCTGGCCTGTACGCCGCCAGACGCAGGGATCGAAAGGTGGACCGGGCGATCGTCCTGCTCGGGGTCACTTCGTCGTCGATCCCGGAGTTCATCACCGCAACCATCCTGGTGGTCGTCGTCGGGGTCCAGCTCGGTTGGTTGCCGGTCCTCGCAACTCCACCGGCCAATGCCGATCCCCTGACCCAGGTCCGATACCTCCTCATGCCGGCGATCGCGATGGCCATCGTCTACTTCGGCTACATCGCGCGGATGACGCGAGCCGGCACGATCGAGGTCCTCCAGTCCGACTACACCCGAACGGCGACGATGAAGGGCCTGACGACGACCCAGACCATGCGCCACCACGTCCTGCGCAACGCGCTCGTCCCGACCGTGGCCGTGATCGCGGTCCAGATCGGCTACCTGTTCGGCGGAATCATCGCGGTCGAGAAGATCTTCAACTACAACGGCATGGGCGCCACGATGCTGTTCGCCGCCCAGCGCAAGGATCTCCCGATGCTCACGGCCGGCGTCATCGTCATCGGCATCGTGTACATGCTCGCCACGCTCAGCGCCGATCTGATCACGGCCTGGATGAACCCGCGCATCCGCCTGGACGCGGGCCACTGATGGTCGACATCGTCATCACCCCGGGACCACCGGCGCCGATGGCCGCGCCCGCCGAATCAGAGCGATCGAAGGCGCGCCGCGAGACGCTGCGGGTGCTGCTCCGCCGACCCGCATTCATCATCGGCAACGTCATCGTCGTCGGCTGGATCATCTGCGCCGTCCTGGGCCAGCGGATCACGCCGTATGACCCATTCAACAGCTTCTCAGCGGGTCACCTCCCGCCAAGCCCGGAGCACTGGTTCGGCACGGACCGGATCGGTCGGGACGTCCTGTCGCGGGTGATGGTCGGGTCGCGCGACGTCCTGATCGTGGCCCCGCTGGCGGCATTGCTCGGTGTCGCCGCCGGGACCTTGCTCGGTCTGACCATGGGCTACTACCGCGGTCGGGTGGACGGCATCCTCAGCCGGCTGGTCGAAGCGTTCCTGGCGCTGCCGGTCATCCTCGTCGCGCTGCTGACGCTGGTCGTGCTGGGCACGTCACCGCTCGTTGTGATCTTCGTCGTCGGGATCCTGTTCACCCCGATCGTCGCACGGACGGTTCGTTCGGCGGTGCTGTCGGAACGCGAACTCGACTACGTGACGGCAGCCAAGCTCCGCGGTGAATCGGGGCTGTTCATCCTGTCCCGCGAGATCTTCCCGAACGTCCTGGGGCCGACCGTCGTCGAGATGACGGTTCGTTTCGGCTACGCGATCTTCACAGTCGCCACGTTGTCATTCCTGGGCGTCGGACTCCAGCCGCCGTCGCCGGACTGGGGGCTCAGCGTCAGCGAGGAATACAGCAACATGATCGCCGGGATCTGGTGGTCCACGCTCTTTCCCGCGCTCGCCATCGCCAGCACGGTCGTCGCAGTCAACCTGATCGCAGACTCGCTCCAGTCGGCGCTCAACGAATGACGACCGAAACGCTGGCTCCCCCGCCACCTGAGGCGGCTCCGGCGAACGCCGCCCTCCGCGTCGAGGACCTGTCACTGGCGTACGTCGTGCGTGGCATCGAGCGCCCGGTCCTGCGTGGCGTGACCTTCGAGGTCCGACCGGGCGAATCCTACGGTCTCGTCGGCGAGTCCGGTTGCGGCAAGTCGACGACCGCGTACGCCGCGGTCCGCTACTTGCCCCGGAACGCGGTCATCACCGGGGGACGAATCCTCGTCGACGGCGATGACGTGACGAAGATGACGGACGATGAGGTGCGCCGATTCCGGATCCATCATGCGTCGATGGTGTACCAGGACCCTGGCGCCGCACTCAACCCCTCGACCAAGATCGGACCACAGGTCGCCGAGGCCTATACAGTCCTGGGACAGAGTGCGCAGGACGCCAGGATCAGCGCGATGCGGGCCCTCGAGCGGGTCCAGATCGCCGACCCGGAGGCGGTCGCGCAACGCTATCCGCATCAGCTCTCCGGCGGGATGCAGCAGCGGATCGTCATCGCGATCGCCCTCGCGTCGGATCCCAAGCTGCTAGTCCTCGACGAACCCACGACCGGTCTCGATGCCACGGTCGAGGCGAGTGTCCTCGATCTGGTGCGGACGCTCCAGGCCGAGACCAACGCAGCGGTCCTGCTGATCGCCCACAACCTGGGCGTCATCCGGACGCTGTGCGACCGGGTCGGCGTCATGTACGCGGGCAAGATCGTGGAGGAGGGCGACGCCGCCTCCGTCTTCTCGGATCCGCAGCACCCGTACACGTTGGGCCTGCTCCGCTCGCTGCCGCGTCGCGGGGTCCGCAAGTCGGAACGGGCGCTGTCGACGATCCCCGGCAACCTGCCGCAGATCGGGACGGACCTGCCGACCTGCGTCTTCGTCGACCGGTGCCAGCTCGCCGACGACCTGTGCCGGACCGTCGTGCCGCCGGTCGTCGCGCTCGGCAACGGCCGCTGGACTCGCTGCCATCACCGCGATCGGTTGGCCGAGATGGTCGAGCCGCCGTCAGTCGTCGGCGCGGAGACGGTCCACGGCGAGCTCGCCCTGTCGGTCGAGCATGTGTCCAAGACGTTCCACCAGAGCGGGCGGGACGTACCGGCGCTGGTCGGCGTGGACCTCCAGCTGTTCGACGGCGAGACCCTCGGGCTCGTCGGCGAGTCGGGCTCCGGCAAGTCGACCCTGGCGCGAACGATCCTGGGCATCGAGGGCCCAGACACCGGCGGCACCATAGAACTCGACGCCCACGCGCTGGCGGCGAAGTCATCCGGGCGACCAACGAAGGACAAGCGCTCCATCCAGATGGTCTTCCAGAACCCGGATTCCGCGCTCAATCGAGGCTGGACCGCGCGCCACATCCTCGCCCGCTCGGTGAGCAAGCTGACGGGCCTGAAGGGCAAGGCGGTCAACGAACGGGTGGACAAGCTGGCCACGGACCTGCGCCTGACGCAACGCCACCTGGACCTCAAGCCGCGGCAACTGTCGGGTGGCCTGAAGCAGCGCCTCGCGATCGCGCGAGCGTTCGCCGGTGACCCGCGGATCGTGGTCGCGGACGAGCCCACCAGCGCGCTCGACGTGTCGGTCCAGGCCGCGATCCTCAACCTTCTGTCGGAACTGCAGGTCAGGAGCAAGACCAGCTATCTGCTGATCTCACACGACCTGGGTGTCATCCGCTACCTCGCCGACCGGATCGCCGTGCTTTACCTCGGGCGGATCATGGAGGTCGGCGATTCCGAGACCGTCTTCCGCGGGCCCAACCACCCGTACACGGAGGCACTGCTCTCTGCCGTCCCGAACGTCGATGGCGAGGATCGCCGTCGGATCATCCTGCAGGGCGAGATCCCGAGTCCCGCCAACCCGCCCTCCGGGTGCGTGTTCAACACCCGCTGCCCCCGGGTGATCCGGGGCTTGTGCGAGGTGACCGAGCCGCCGCTGATCGAAGTCGAACCGGGGCACCTGATGAGCTGCCACATCCCTCTCGAGGAGCTACGTCGACTCCAGCGCCGTTCGACCGATGCGGATGCGCCACTCCTGACGACGCCGCCGGCGGTGGTCGAGGACGATGCGAACGCGGCGCCAACGGAGGTCGCGGCGGACGCCTGACGCTGGTGGGTCGGGTGGAAGGTCGGTCGCGACCGAGGGAGTCCGAGCCCTATGATCGGCGGCTCGCGCCGTCGTCCTGCTTCGTCGTCGTGCCAGCGTCGCGATGACCCCCGCCGGTCCCGGAGGGACCGCGATCGTGGCGAACCCGTCGGGCCACCGGCTGGATCCGACATCCAACGTCGATCTCGTCGAGGTTCGCGAGGATCTCGTGCAGATCCGGGTCCTCACAGGACCGCAGGGTGGGCCCGAGGCGAGGTCGACGACATGGCCGGGAATCACACCTAGATCGTCATCGCCAGTCGGCGGGCCTCGTAGATCGCCGCGTGGATGTTGCGGCTCGCAACCGCGTCGCCCAGCCGGAACAGGTCGTAGGTCCCGGCGTCGAAGACGACGAGCTCCTGCGGAGACCCGGCGATGAATGCATCCAGGTCCAGTTCGCCGGCATTGCGCGCACCGGGCGCCAGCGCCTCAAACAGCTCGGCGTTGGGGGTCGTGGCGTACTCGACGATGACCTGATCCAAGGTCCGATGGGTCGTCGTCTTCGTGTAGTCGTTCCAGAGATCCACCTCCAGGCGCCCGGCGCCATCGCGCCTGACGGCCGTCACCCGGTGGTCCGGAGTGAGCCGGACGCCGCCCGCGTAGAACGCGGCCAGGTAGGCCGGGTACGCAGTCCCGGTAACGTCGTGGCCCACGTACCGGTCAGGCGTCACGACCTCCACGCGATGCCCCGCCGTGGCCAGCCGCTCCACGCATGACAACGCCTCGTCCGTGCCGTGGTCGTCATAGACCAGGATCTCGCCGGACGACGGCGTCACGGTCCCGGCGATGATGTCCCACGTGCTCACGACCAGGTCCGTGCCGGCCTCCAGGTCCGGCATCCGGGGTGAGCCACCGGTCGCCACGAACACGACGTCCGGATCGAGTGCGATCACGTCGGCTGCCTGCGCCACGGTCCCAAGGCGCAGGTCCACGCCCAGGATCCGGCACTCTGAGGCCAACCATCCTGTGATTCCGATCAACTCCTGTCGGCGCGGCGTTGCCCGGGCCGCCAGCTGGACCTGCCCACCAAGTTCCGAGGCCGCCTCAAGCAGCGTCACCGTGTGCCCGCGCTCCGCCGCAACCCTCGCCGCCTCAAGCCCGGCCGGACCCCCGCCAACGACCACGACCCGTTTAACGGGCCCGGTCGTCCGGATCATCACATGGGGGATCGTCTCCTCCCGACCGGTCGCCGGGTTGTGCAGGCACAGCGCCTCCAGCCCCAGGTACAGCCGGTTGATGCAGTACGACGCCCCGACGCACGGCCGGATCCGATCGGCCTCCCCGGCTTGCAGCTTGAGCACGATGTGCGGGTCCGCCATGTGGGCGCGCATCATCCCGACCATGTCGACCAGGCCCTCGGTGATGGCGTAGCGCGCGGTCGCGACATCGGCGATCCGCGCCGCGTGGAAGATCGGCAGGTTCACCCGCTCACGGAACCGGCCGGCGAACTGCAAGGCCGGCCCCATCGGCGTCCCGAGACCCGGGATCACGTGCGAGATCGCCTCGTCAGTGGCGATCGAGCCCTTGACGATGTTGATGAAGTCGATCGTGCCGGTCCCAGCCAGGGTCCGCGCGATCTCCACGCCGTCCGCCTCGGTCAGGCCGCCGGCAACGTCCTCGCCACCGGTCATCCGGATGCCCACGATGAAGTCGTCGCCGACCTTGGCGCGGATCGCCTCCAGGACCTCGATGGAGAAACGCATCCGGTTGGCCAGCGACCCGCCGTAGCGATCGCTCCGGCGATTGACGAGTGGCGACCAGAACTGGTCGATGAGATGGCCGTAGGCCTCCAGCTCCAGACCGTCCAGCCCGCCATCCCTGCAGCGTCGCGCAGCCTCGGCGAACGACGCGACGACGCGCCGGATGTCCACGAGTTCCATCGCCTTCGGAAAGCTGCGATGCGCCGGTTCGCGGACGGATGAGGCGGAGATCGTGGGGAGCCAATCGCCGTCGTCCCAGACGGTTCGCCGGCCCATGTGGGTGAGCTGGACCATCGTGGCGGCGCCGTGGGCGTGCAGCCGGTCGGCGAGCTGTTGGAACCACGGGATGATGTCGTCGTCGCCCGCATAGAGCTGGCCGAAGACCGGCGGCGAGTCCGGAGCCACATTCGTGGACCCACCGAACATGGACAGCGCGATCCCGCCCTTCGCCTTCTCCTCGTGATAGAGCTGATAGCGCAGCTTCGGCTTGCCGTCCACGGCGTACGCCGGCTCGTGGCTGGTGCTCATGATCCGGTTCCGGAGCGTGAGGTGCTTGAGCTGGAACGGCTGGAGGAGCGGGTCGGTGGACGCCATCGGGCGTTGGTCGCCTAGACGTCCGAGTCCGGGAAGCTCGCCTTCCGCTTGTCCATCCACTCGCCCAGCTCCTCATGGATGCCCTCGTCCAGCGGCGGCATCTCGTACTCGGCCAGCCGTCGCTTCCAGCGGAGGTTCGCACGCTGCGCGGCATCGAGGCCGCCGTCCAGTTCCCACTGCTCGAAGCTGTCGTTGTTGGAGATCTCGGAGCGCCAGAAGGCGTGCTCGAAGTTGGCCAGCGTGTGCGGCGAGCCCAGGAAGTGCTGGCCCGGTCCGCCGGCGAGCATC
>JBKJQY010000013.1:0-8179 GCA_046593725.1 Candidatus Limnocylindrales bacterium | reverse complement strand
TCGTGGCTCGCACCCGGCGGCGCTCGTCTGAAGACGAGGACGACTGATCCCGGGCCCGGCGGAACTCGGCGAGTCGATGCGTCGTCAAGCGGCTATGACCAACCTTCGAACCCTCCTCATGACAGCTTTCGTCGTCGCGACCGTGACGGCCTGCGCCGCCTCGCCGACCCAACCGTCACCGACACCCGGTGGCGGCCTCGTGGACACACCTGAGGAGGCCATCGCCGCGGTCGTCGCGCACGACCCGCGGTTCGCAGGGATCCAGCCGTACCGCGCGGACCTCATCGGCCAGTCCGCCTGGTACAAGGTGACGCCGGCCTCCGGGGTCGGTGCCTACGTCGTGGAGATCCAGGTGGGCTGGGGCGACTGCCAGGCTGGATGTATCGACAGGCATAGCTGGATGTTCGCGGTACTGCCCGATGGCACCGTGAACCCACAGACGGAGAGCGGCCCATCCGTCCCGCCCAACGCCTGGCCGCAGCCGACGGGCGCCGGGCAGACCGGGATCGACGGCCGGGCCGTCGCCGGACCTACCTGTCCGGTCGAAACCGTGGGTGATCCGGCCTGCGCTCCCCGACCCGTGGCCGGAGCGGTCATCTCGATCCTGGATGGCGCCGGTACAGAGGTCGCGCGCGGCAGTACGGCGGCGGACGGCACGTTCTTTGTTGCGCTGGATGCCGGTGACTACACCGTTCGGGGTGCACCGGTGGAGGGCCTGATGGGAGAGCCGCCACCCGTCGCCGTCACGGTGGCCGATGGGGCGACCAGCACGGTGGACCTGCCGTACGACACGGGCATCCGCTGACGGGGGGGCCGCGTCGGTTCGGATCACGGCATCCGGGTGTCCAGGCCGGACGCCGAAAGCAGGGCCGCGCCACCGGCCCAGTCGTCACCGTTCCGCCTCTGGAGTCGTGCCGCCTCGTGGTCCATGAGCTGGCTCAGGCCCGTCTCCGTCGCACGCAGACCCGGCGATCGCGCAAAACGGACGCGCTGATCCAAAACAGAGGCGGCGTATCGGGCTAGTGGGCTGGCGGCAGCCGCCAGCGCCGGATCGCCCATCCTCCGGGCCGATCGACCGACGCGTACGATGCCGCCATGCAGCTTCCCATCGCCCTGGTCCAGCTCGATGCGTCCGACGATACCGAGGCCAACATCGCACGCGCAGTCGCGCTGGCCGACGAGGCAGCCGCCGGCGGCGCTCGGTTCGTGGCGCTGCCCGAATACCTCCAGTACCGCGGAGCCGACGACGGCTTCAGGGCGTCCGCCCGCCCGATCCCGGGCCCGCACACCGAGCCATTCGCCGAGGTCGCCCGCCGGCGCGATGCGTGGATCCTCGTCGGCAGCACGGCGGAGACGTCAAGCGATCCGTCCAGGCCGCACAACACCTCCACGCTCATCGCGCCGGATGGCTCCGTCGCGGCGACCTACCGGAAGATCCACCTCTACGACGTCGCGGTCGAGAACGGTCCGGTCGATACCGAGTCGGACCGGGTCACGCCGGGTCTCGGGCCGGTCGTCGCATCCGTGGACGGCATCCCGTTCGGCCTGACCATCTGTTACGACCTGCGCTTTCCGGAGCTGTACCGAACGTTGACGCTGGCCGGGGCCAAGGTCCTGACCGTGCCGGCCAACTTCATGGAACGGACCGGTCGCGACCATTGGGAGGTCCTGCTGCGAGCCCGGGCGATCGAGAACGCGGCCTACGTCCTGGCGCCATCGCAGATCGGTGGCCCGGCCCGCTTTCCGGCTTTCGGGCGGACCATGGTCATCGATCCGTGGGGCACGGTCGTGGCCCAGGCGCCGGACACAGTCGGCATCGTCCATGCGGTGCTGGACCTGGACCGGGTGGACGCGATCAGGCGACAGATCCCGGTGCTGCTGAATCGCCGACCGGACGCGTACGCGCGCCCGACGTCCTAGCCGAACGGACTCGCCTGTGGCCTACGGGACCTCGCCGGCTTCTGGCGCGTGAGGCTTGTCGTCCTTGCCCCGCTTGAAGGTGCCGGCACCCACCTGCGTGGCGTCCAGCGAGCCGTCTGCGCGGAGGGTTCCGGCGGCGATGACGATGTCGCCCACGGCGATATCGGCCAGCGTCGCGGCATCCTTGCCGCGCACCTTGAACGTGGTCTTGGCGCCGATATGGATGAGGCTCGTCTTGCCGTCACGACCCTTGACGGTGATGGTGCTGCTCGTCTTGGCCGTGACCTCACCCCCGGCCAAGGCCGGCTGGATCTGGATCCGGCTTGCGGTGAACGTGTCGCCGCTGAGCGTGCCCTCGGCCTCGATCCGACTGCCGACGGTAAGGTCCGCCTTCGTGCCAGCATCCTTGCCGACCTGGTAGGTCGTCGAGCCGGTCAGGGTGATCGTCGACTTCGTCCCATCCCGCGAGATCACGGTGACGCTGTTGGAGGTGACGGCAGTCACCTCGCCACCGGCTTCCGGCGTGCGAACGTTGATCGCCGTGATGGTGTAGCTGCCGTCGACGTTCTTGTGCTGCTTGAAGCCGATGGCGTCGCCAACAGCGAGGTCGGTCACGGTGATCGTCGCGTCGGCCTTGGTGATGGTCGTGGCGCTGGTCACGGTGATCGTCCGCGTCCAGCCGTCTTCGGTGGTCAGGCCGACCTTGGAACCGTCGATGCTCGTGATGGTGACACTGCCGCGACCCGCGCTGCCACGGCCGCCGCCGCCGCCGTGGCCGAACCCGTGCCCTGGGCCCTTTCCGAACCCGAAGCCCCAGCCCGGTCCGCCCGGCCACTTCCCGGGGTGCTCGAAGGCGGCCGGCGCGTTCGGATCGGCTGCCGCCGACGGTGCCGGCGAAGCGGCCATCGCCCCGACGACAGGGATACCCAGAAGGACGCATAGCCCGACGACCAGGACGAACCGGAGCGGCATCGAGGATCGTGGGCGGCGGTCGGTGTCGGTCATGGGGGCATGGTGCGCCATCTTCAATCCGGATGACAGCCCTCGCCGGCCCAGAGGAGCCCGGAGGTGGTGCGTCAGTGCGCCACTTATTGATCGGGCGTTTCACCTGGCAGGGTGATCGTGAAGGCCGCCCCGATCCCGGACTGCGGCAGCGCCAGGGTCAGGTCACCACCCATCGCGCGACAGAGCTCGCGCGAGACGTACAGGCCGAGACCACTCCCCTCGTCCGGGCGATTGTCCGCGCCGCGCACGAATCGGCCGAATAGCCGGTCGCGATCGAGTTCCACGACACCCGGCCCGCCATCCGAGATGGTCGTCGAGACCACTGAGGCCTCCATGTCGACCCGGATGACCACGACCACCGGTCGCCGCCCGCCGTACTTGACCGCGTTGTCCAGCAGCGCCCAGAGGACCTGATCGAGCTGGTCCGCATCGGCGACGGCCAGCCAACCGCGGGCCTCATCGGTCAGCTCGAACGCCACGTCGTCCGCCCCGAGCGCCTCCCAGGCCTTGCGCACGCGCGTGCCCAGCGAGAGGACCTCAGGCCGCGGTCGAAGGGCACCCGATTCCAGCCGTGTCACCGTCAACAACTGGCGGACCATCCGCGACAGTCGCTCCGATTGTTCCGAGATGATCCCAAGCCGGCGGTCCGGGTGGTCCACCGCCAGCTGGTCGGCATAGGCGCGGATGCTCGTGAGCGGCGTCTGGAGGTTGTGGCTCACCCCGCGGAGGAAGTCGTCCTTGGCCGCATCCAGCTCGAGCAGCTGGGCGTTCTGGGTCTCGACCTGGTCGAATAGCTGGGCGTTGCGGACACCCACCGCGATCTCGCTGGCGAACAGCTCCAGGAGATCCTGGTCCGCGCGCTCCCAGCGTCTGGTCGCCGGCAGGCGACCCAGCAGGACGCCCAACTGATCCGCCCCAACGCGGAGGTCGGCGCGCAGCGTGCGGGTCTCGCCCGGGACGACCTCCTCCTCCGGGACGTGCGACGGGTCGCCCAGGATGACGATCGCATCGATCATCTCGAAGGCGGACCTGGCGTCCTCCGACGCCCGCGTCACCAGGTCCTCGGCGCCGCCACGAGGCGAGATCGTCCGGATCGCGGCGAGGATGTTGGCGAGTTCCCGGTTGCGCCGAGCGAGGTCCGCCGCCAGCCGGTTGTGACTGTCGGCCAGGCGTGCGAGTTCATCCTCGCCGACCACCCGGATGGGCGTGGACAGGTCGCCGGCGGTGGCTCGATCGACGGACGCGGCGATGGCCCGCAACGGGGCCAGCAGATTCGCCGCGAGCAGGTACGACACCACGATCGCGAGGATGACGAAGACAGCCATCGCGAAGAGCAGCAGCCGTCCGAAGCTCGAATCCGTCGCCAGCACGCCGAGCGCCTGGCCGATGACGAGCACGACGAGCCCGAACCCGACGAGCGGGAAGATGGCGACGCCGATCAGCGCAGCGGTCAGACGAGTGCGGAAGCTCAGTCGGCCGATCGGCTCAACCGGCGGGGCGGGTGGCCCATCGGCGGGCCACGGGTCACTCGGCGTCATCGGTCCCGGCGACGGGCGGCGTCCCGACGGCGACGGCGGTGTCATCGCCCAGGGTCGAGGGAACGAGGCGATAGCCGACGCCGCGGACCGTCTGGAGGTGGACCGGTCGGTTGGGGTCCAGCTCCACCTTCTGGCGCAGGCGACGCATCGTGACCCAGACGTACGACGGATCGGCGTCTTCCGTGTCCGCCCAGCCACGCGACAGGAGCGCCTCCGTGGACACGGTCTGGCCGAGGTTCGCCGCGAGCGCGTAGAGCAGTCGCGATTCGGTCGGGGTGAGCTGCACCACCTCGCGCCCGACAGTGGCCTGGCGCCGATGAAGGTCCAGCGTGAGCGACGGGCCGAGGACAAGGCTCTGACGCGGCACCTTGTCGCCGAGGCGACGCAGGATGCGGTTGATCCGTGCCCGCAGTTCCGGGTAGTGGTAGGGCTTGGTGACGTAGTCCTCGGCGACTTCCTCGAGCAGATCCGCCTTGGAGTCGCCGGCGTCGATCGCCGAGAGCACGATGATCGGAAGGTCTGCCCGGGACTTGATCTCGCGAGCGAGTGACAGACCGTCCATGCGCGGCATCATCATGTCGATGATCAGGAGGTCCGGCCACGAGGTCTGCAGTCGGCGCAGCGCCTCCACGCCGTCCCGGGCGGTGATGGCGTCGAAGCCATCCGCGCGAAGCTGGTCCGCGAGCAGGACGAGCAGATTCGGGTCGTCGTCCACGATCAGGATCCGCGGGGTCACGATCCCGCCGGGTCCGCCGCTCAGCAACGCTGCCCTCCCATCACCGCAGTATGGCCGCGAGCGTGCCGACCTACCGGTCCGGCGTGCCCTCGACCGTCTCAGCCTGCCCGCCGCCATCGATCTCCGCGGCAGCGATCATCTGCGTTCGGTTCATCAGGATGAACGGGTATCGGCTCGTGGTCCGACCGTCCGCCAGCGATCGCGTCGTGACGTCGACCATCGGGACGAATCGCGGATGGGATGATTCCACGAAGGCCGCCAGATCGGTCTCGCCGAAGATGTACACCGTTCCGGTCACCGCGTGACCCGGCGTGAACACCACGAACCGGCGCGTCTGACGAGCGGCGATGCTGCCATCGATGCCCTGGTCACCGGAGCCTGACCCGCTGCCCGGCTCGTGCGGGGTCGCGTTCAGTTCGGCGACGAAGCTGATCTCGTCCTGATCCACCATCAGGTCCGCCAGGTCCAGGTCCGCCGGCTTGCCGTCGGGTCGGAGCAGGCGTGCCTCATGGATCCGGATATAGCCACTGGTCGAGTTGATGAGGTCGGTGAGGCGAGGAAATCGCCCAAGCGAGATATGGCCGGTCAGGCGGAGGTTCGTGCCGACAAGCTCGATGACCTCGTCCCGACCCGCCGGCGTCGCATCGTAGTGCACGTCGTCCCACGTCATGGTCGCGATCGTAGCATCGGCCACCGAGCGGAGGAACCCCGGACCTTCGGCTCAGGGCGCCTTGGGGTCAACGAAGCGGCAGCGCGGTCGCAGCGGACAGTGGCCGCAATCGGGCTTTCGAGCGTGGCAGATCTTGCGTCCGTGCTGGATGAGGTTCACATGCGCCTCGTGCATCTGGTCCGGCTCGAGGAGTCCCAGGTACAGGTCGTGCGCGTCGTCCGCCGAGGCCTTCTTCGGGATGAGGCCGACGCGGTGCGACACACGCTCCACGTGGCGGTCGACCGGCATCAGCGGCAGGCCGAACGAGAAGAGCAACAGAACGGAGGCCGTCTTCTTGCCGATGCCATCGATGGCGACGAGCCAGTCGCGCGCCTCGAGGGTGGGCAGGTCGGCCAGGAACTCCAGCGAATGGTCGCCGCGTTCTTCGCGGATGCGTGCGAGGGTGGCCTGGATGCGGGGCGCCTTCTGGTTGGCGAGGCCGCCCGGTCGGATGACGTCGACCAGTTCGGGCAGTGGCGCGGCCTCCACCGCATCCCAGTCCGGTGCAGCACCGTCCACGAGGCCGTCACCGCCCCACCCGGCGCCCGGGTTATGGGCACGGACCTCGCCGCCGGACGGGTAGGCCTGGCGCAACGCCTCGAAGGCGACCTCGGCATTCGCGTCGGCGCTGTTCTGGGTGAGGATCGTGAGGATGAGCTCGCTCGTGGGATCGAGGCGACGCTCCCAGCCGGGGTGACCGTACAGCCCCGCAAGCTCGTCCATGACGAACGGGACCAGGCCGGGACGGAGTCGCTGGAGGGTCTTGGCCCAGGTCCTGCCCGGGTTGGAGAAGTGGCGCTTCTTCGGGCGCTTCCTGGGCGTGGTCGCTGTGCCCGCTGAGCCAGCCGGACGCCGCAATGGCGGGGGTGTCACCAGATGACCTCGACGTCGTAGCGCGCGATGGCAGGATCGGCGGTCAGGATGGGGATGCCCTCGACCTGTGCCTGGGCTACCAGCATCCGGTCGAATGGGTCGCCGTGGATGCGGGGCAACGAACCCGCCCGAAGCGCGTGGCTGAGTTCGATCGCAAGAGTGGTGAAGCCGTTGGAGGTGATCCGACTTCTGACGTACTCGGCTGGCGAGTCTGGCAGGGTCAATCGGCCCTGCTGCGCCTTGTGAACGATCTCGTACGAGCTGGCAACGCTGACGACGATCTCATTATCGCCATCGGCCAGGATGCGTCGACTCTCATCTGACAGCTCTGGCGTATCCAGGACCCACCAGATGAAGGCATGAGCGTCCAACAGGGCTCTCAACCAAGTAGCTCGCGCATCGGATCTTCCGGGTGCATGTAGTCGGGGTCCCATTCAGGCATCGGGTCGTCGAAGTTCGGGTGGATGATCACCTTGCCCTTGTCCATGCCCGGGACCCGACGCTTCGGGGCGACGCTGATCGCAGACAGTTTCGCGATCGGCTTGCCGGCCTTCGCGATGGTGATCTCTTCTCCGTTCTGCACGCGCTCAAGCAGTCGCGACAGGTGGGTCTTCGCCTCATGGATGTTGACGGTCGTGCCCATCGGCGCATGATGGACTAAGTCCATGGACTAAGTCAAGAGAGCTGGGCATCGAAAGGGTCGGCCGCTCATCGAACGGCAAGTCCGTCGACTGATAGTCGATGAATCGGGCCTGAAGCCGGTTCGGTCGGCCATGTCTCCGCGATTCACCGCCCTGCATTGACCGAGGGTCATCGATCGGCCGGATGGACCGGCACCTCGTCAGGCTCTCGATCCCGCGGCCTGGATTCGATGACTGACGGTCAACCGAGCCGGTGCAGATCCATGGCCAGGCGTTCGCCACACGCCTCGAGGGGTGCGGCGCCGGCGGCCAGGGCGACCTCCAGTGGGACGGGGGACTCCCAGACGGGGATGGCGGTCGCCCCGACCGATGCCAGCGCCTCGATCCCGCCGGATTCGACGCTCCCGCCGACCCCGATGCAGCGGACGCCCGCCGCCTGGGCCCGTCGGGCGACTCCAAGGGCGGTCTTGCCGAACGCGGTCTGGGCATCGATCCGACCCTCGCCCGTGATGACAAGATCGGCCCGGGCAAGGCGGGCACCGAAGTCCGTGGCCTCCATGACGAGGTCAACGCCCGGTCGCAGTGCGAAAGACCGGAATGAATCCTGGATCGCCAGCAGGGCGAACCCGACGCCACCCGCCGCGCCGGCCCCGGGCGTGTCGCGCTCGCGACGACCCATCCTGGCTTCCAGTTCGTCGGCCCACGCGGCATTGCGCGCATCGAGGAATTCCACCTGCTGCGGTGTTGCGCCCTTCTG
>JBKJQY010000094.1:0-25429 GCA_046593725.1 Candidatus Limnocylindrales bacterium | reverse complement strand
TGACCGACCAGGGCGAACGATACGATCGGATGGCCGACGGCTACGAGCGCTGGTGGGCGCCGGTCCTTGCGCCGAGCGCCGTCGCGCTGCTCGACCATCTGGAGCCGGTCATCGAGGCAGGAGCGACGGACCTCGTCGATGTCGGGATCGGGACGGGCAACCTGGCCCTACCGGCCCTGCAGCGTTGGCCCACCGTCCAGGTCACGGGCATCGACGCCTCCGCCGAGATGATCAAGCATGTCGAGACCCTGGCCGCCGAGCGCCTCGCGCAAAACGACGCCCAGACCAGGCTCACCACCGCGACGGCCCTCGCCGATGCGCTCCCCTTCCCCGATGGCTCGTTCGACGCCGCGATGTCGTCGTTCGTGCTTCAGCTCGTCCCGAACCGCGCCCGTGCCCTGCGCGAGATCCGGCGCGTCCTGCGTCCGGGCGGAACGCTCGCCTATGTCACGTGGGTCAGGGACGACCGCGCGTTCAAACCGGACAGGATCTTCGATGCGCTGCTCGACGAGTTCGGCTTCGACGATGCCGAGGGTGACGGCCAGTCTGGCGACGTCCCGTCCGTGGCGACAGCCGCCGCCGAGCTACGCCGAGCGGGCTTCCGCGACGCTCAGGCGACCGCCGCGGAACTCGCCTACACGTACACCGTAAGTGGCTTCATCTCGTTCCTCGTCGAGTTCGACGAGGAGACGCTGTTCGCCGAGATGGGCACGCCCGAACGTCGCAAGTTCCTCGCGACCTTCCGCGAGCGCCTCATGACCCTGTCCGAGGACGAACTCACGTTCCGCGCACCGATCGTCTACGCGACCGGCCGGAAGAGCTGACGAAGACCGAGCTCAGCCCTCGTCCGACCCGGAGCCGGACTCGGTGTCGGCTTCGGCTGCCGCCTCGGCACCCTCCTCAGCCGTGGTCTCCGCCGGAACGGCGACCTCCTCGACGCGCGGCGCCTGGACCTTGGCGACGATCTCGTCCCCGTCGGTCAGCAGCGTGACGTCGTCCGGGATGGCGAGATCGCGCACATAGATCGCGGCATCGAAGTCGACGAGCCCCTCGATCGAGTACTCGATGGACTGCGGGAGATGGTCCGGCAGGGCCTTGACGCGCACGGTCTCGGTCATATGGAGCAGCGTCCCACCGGCGACGTCGATCGCGACGGAGATGCCGACCGGCACGAGCGGGACGTCCACGGTCAGGTCTTCAGTCATGCGCACCAGGAAAAGGTCCACGTGGACGATGCGGCGATCCACCGGGTGGACCTGCACGCTCTGGATGAGGACCGGCTTGGCCTTGTGGCCGTCGACCGACAGGTCGACGAGGGCGTTGGGGCCGGTCTTGCGACGCAGCAGCTCGAAGTCGTGCGTGTCGACGGAGAGGTTGGCCGATTCGACGCCGTGACCGTAGACGACGGCAGGCAGGCGGCCGGCTCGGCGGAGGCGGCTCACGGCCTTGCCGGTGATCTCTCGATGTTCTGCGGCCAGCGTCGGGCGGGCAGTGGACATGGGCTGCGGACCTCTGGATTCGGGTGGTTTCGTCGTTCGGCGGGCTAGCGGCTCGCGCACGGTCTGTGGCGCGGGGCGCCCGGAGTGGCGCTCAAGATACCACGACCTGTCACGAGGGCCGCACGGTCGCTGCCGGCCCGGCCTCGGTGGCGCGGCGCTCGGTGTAGCATCCTCGCGTGCCTGCCACCATCCTGATCGTCGAGGACGAACACGCCGTCGCGCGTGGCATCCAATACGCCCTGCAACAGGAGGGCTACGAGGTCGCCGTGGCTCGGTCCGGCGAGGAAGGCCTCGATATCGCGACCCACCAGGCCCCGGATCTCGTCGTCCTGGATGTCCGCCTGCCGGGGATGGACGGCTTCGAGGTCCTGCGCCGCCTGCGCGCCGCCGGCGCCAAGATGCCGGTCCTCATCCTGACCGCACGGGACGACGAGGTGGACAAGGTCATCGGGCTGGAGCTCGGCGCGGACGACTACCTCACGAAGCCCTTCGGCCTGCGCGAGCTGATGAGCCGGATCCGGGCCCTCCTGCGACGGTCGTACGGCGACCTGGCGGACGCGGTCGGTGGCCGGGTCATCCGCCACGGCGACCTGATCATCGACCTCGAGCGCCGACGGGTCCAGCGGGGCGAGCGCCGGATCAGCCTGACGCCCACCGAGTTCGAGATCCTGCGACACCTCGCCTCGCGCCCGGGCCGTGTCTACACCCGAAGCGAGCTGTTGGAGCTGCTGCGTGATTACGACGCATTGGACCAGGACGAGAAGACGATCAACGTCCATGTGAGCCACCTGCGCGAGAAGATCGAGGACGACCCGGCCGTGCCGGCCTTCGTCCTGACGGTTCGGGGTGTCGGCTACGCCTTCGCCGAGCGCTGAGGCGACCGGCGCCGAAGGCCGCTGGTCGAACCCGCTGCGCCGGCTGCTGCCGAAGACCTTCCAGGGCCGCCTGACCGTCGCCTTCGTCGCTGTCGTCGCGCTCGTGCTCCTGCTTGTGTCGGTCCTGGTCCTCAACCGTCTCGACGACTACTTCACGAGTCAGCAGGCGGCCGATCTCCAGATCCGCAACGACACGGTCGGGAACTACGTCACGAGCCTGGCGGAGGCGGCTGCGGCCTCGGCCGGCTCGGATCCGGTCGTCTCGGCGGACGGCATCCTGAACCCCGCGATCGTCGAGGTCCTGTCAAGGGACGGTCAGCAGCGCTTGATCGCCGATCGGCTGGGACAGGCCGATGTCATCCTCGACTTCGGGCTCTTCGACCCGACCGTCGAACCCCACTTCCTGCCCTCCACGAACGGTCCGATCTCGATGCCACTGCGGGTCTCGCCCAAGAAGGGTCAGACCCGCGAGGACACCTCGAACCAGAACCCATACCTGGGTGGCGACCTGTTCAGCCGCTACGCCCTCCGCGTCACGCTGGCGAATCCATACACCTTCCGGGCGACGGCCATCGCCAACGTCGCCGCGGTCCTGGGTGCGATCGCACTGCTCGCCCTTGGCCTCAGCGTGGTCGTGTCGGCGGCGCTCGCACAGCGCTTCACGACCCCGTTGCGCCGGCTCACCGAGGCGTCCCGGGGGATGGCGTCCGGCGACCTCACCGTCCGCGTCCCTACGACGGAGGCCCGCGCCGGTTCGACAGAGATGGCCGAGCTGGCGGTCGCGTTCAACGCCATGGCCGATCGCGTCCAGGAGAGCGTAGAGATCATCCGTCACGACCGCGATCGCAGCCGCGACTTCCTGGCCGACGTGTCGCATGAGCTGCGGACGCCGCTGGCGGCCCTGCGGACGTTCAATGAGCTGCTCAAGGCACAGGCCGGTTCGGATCCGGAGGCGCGCACCGAATTCCTGGACTCCAGCGGCCAGCAGATCGAGCGGCTGGACTGGCTTGCCCAGAATCTCCTGGAGCTGTCGAAGCTGGATTCGGGGCTCGTACTGCTGGACCTCCGGCCGGACGACCTGCGAGCCTCGGTCGAGTCCGCGGTCGAACAGCACGACGCCCCGGCCCGCAAGCGTGGGATCACCGTCACGTCACACCTCCCGGATGTTCCGGTCCGTATCCGCCATGACCCGCCGCGGATCGGGCAGGTCGTCGGCAACCTGATCGGCAATGCCATCAAGTTCACGCCTCCAGGCGGATCCGTCACCGTGGACCTCGCCGCGACCTCTGAGGGAGCGCGCATCGAGGTCGCTGATACAGGCGTGGGGATCGACCCGACCGAGCTTCCGCACATCTTCGAGCGGTTCTACCGCGGGTCGCGATCCAACGAAGCGCGCGGCAGCGGGAGCGGCCTTGGCCTGGCCATCGTCCAGTCGATCGTGGAGATGCATGGCGGCCGCGTCGCCGTCGAGAGCCGGATCGGCCAAGGTTCGCGGTTCACCGTCAGCCTGCCGCGCGACCCCCGACTGGTGGCCGGGACCCCGGCCGCGGAACAGGCCGCTGTCGCCTCGGCGACGCAGAGCGACCGACGGAACGTGACGGAACCTTTACCGACCGCGGACCCGCAGGTGAATCCTGGAAGCGCACCCTGAGGCGGTCGACTCGACCGACATCGGCCGCTCATCGGCCGCTCATCCGCCTTTTGGCCATCATCCCTGAGGACCGATCCACCCCATGACCGACGATCCGACCCAGCGTCACGAGCTCCCGACCGACCCGACCCCCGCGATCCCGCCTACCGTGCCAACGGTCGCGCCGGTCGTTGCGCCGGTCGTCCCGCCGACCGTCGACGGACCGACAGACCAGTACTCCCCGATGCCCGATGCGCGACCCGACTGGGCCCGCACCACCGACGGCGCGGTCCCTCCGACGCCCGAACGTTGGTACGAGCCGGCGCCGGTCGCGTCGGTCGCGACCGCGACCGGGGACCGACGGTCTGGATCCGGGATCGGCTCGATCCTCGGGGTCGCGCTCCTGTCCGCGGTCCTCGCCTCTGCGGGGACCGTGTTCGCGCTGGTGGCCACCGGTAACCTCGACCGGACGACGGCCTTCATCCCGGCCACCGGCCAGGGCAGTAACGTGGGGACCGTCCAGCCGGTCACGATCGACGAGTCATCGGCCACCATCGACGTCGCCGCCAAGGTCAGTCCGGCGGTCGTGCGCATCACCGCGACCGGCACGACGACGGACGGCACCGGCGTCATCCCGGAAACCGGCGTGGGCTCCGGCGTCATCTACGACGCGAATGGCTGGATCCTGACGAATCACCACGTCGTCAAAGGCTCCGAGACCCTCCAGGTCGAGCTCAAGGATGGGCGCACCTTCAGCGGCACCGTCTACGGCATCGACACGCTCACGGACCTCGCCATCGTCAAGGTCGACGCGACCGGTCTGCCGACGGCGGCCCTGGGCAACTCCGATGCGCTCAAGGTCGGCCAGCTCGTCGTCGCGATCGGGAGTCCCCTGGGGACGTACTCCAACTCGGTCACGAGCGGGATCGTATCGGCCAAGGGCCGGAGCATCTCGACGGACGGCACGACGACCCTGAACAACCTCATCCAGACGGATGCGGCGATCAACCCGGGCAATTCGGGCGGGCCACTGCTGGACGCCGACGGCGCGGTCATCGGCATCAACACGGCCATCGCGACCAACAGCAACGGCATCGGCTTCGCGATCCCGATCGATATCGCCCGGCCGATCATGGTCCAGGCGGTGAACGGCGACCCGCTCACCCGTCCGTATCTCGGGATCCAGTTCATCAGCATCGACAAGACGCTCGCGTCATCCAAGGGCCTGGCCGCCGATCACGGCGCGCTCGTTGGCGGCTTCGACCAGGGGGGCAACGTCATCCCGGGCGTGAAGGCGGACTCCCCCGCCGCCGCTGCCGGCATGAAGGACGGCGACATCATCGTCAGCGTGAATGGCAAGCCCATCGACGAGGAACACCCGCTCGATGCCACGCTCAGCCAGTTCGCACCGGGCATGACCATCCCGGTGGATGTCCTGCGCGATGGCAAGACCGTCACGCTGCAGGTCACGCTCGGGACGCGACCCCCGAACCTGTAGGTCCGGTGCGCCGAGGGTTGGCCCGGTCAGCCGCGCCTCTCGTTAGGGGCTCGCCTGCGGTGGATCTCCACCCCGGCGTAGTCCAGCGGTCCGCCCAGCTGGACGGCCGGCTTGCGGACCGTGACGCCGACCTCGTCCACGTCGAACTCGGCCAGAAGTTCGTGGCTGATCGCCTCGGCGATAGCCTCGAGCAGGCGGAAGGTGGTGGACTCCACCACCGCGCGGACCTTCTCGTAGACGGCCCCGTAGTCGACGGACTTCGTCAGGTCGTCGTCGACGCCCGCCGGCTGCAAGTTGCGCAGCAGCTCGACGTCCACCTCGAACGGTTGGGCCGCCAACAGCTCGTGATCGTAGTAGCCGTGCCGCCCCTGGAAGCGCATGTTGACCAGGACGATTCGATCGCTCACGGTGCTCCTCTAGCTCGCCGAGTCAGGGTGCCACGTGCCGCGCACGACCGCATCCGCCATCCGCGCGGCGCGGAGGTTCGCCCCCACGTCGTGCACCCGGACGATGTCGGCTCCGTTGGCGATGCCCAGGGCGGTCGTCGCGAGGGTTGCCTCGAGCCGTTGGTCGGCTGGCACGTCCAGGATCCTGCCCAGCGTCGACTTCCGGCTGGCGCCGAGCAGGATAGGTCGCCCCAGGACGCGCAGGGCGTCGAGATCTCGAAGGACGACGAGGTTGTGCTCAACGGTCTTGCCGAACCCGAACCCGGGATCGACGATGACGGCATCGCGATCGACACCCAGCCTGACCGCCCGATCCGTGGCGGCGCGCAGGTCCGCGACGATCTCGCCCATGAGGTCCGCGTACCTTGGCTCCGCCCGGTTGTGCATGATCACGAGCGGGATGCGCCGCTCGGCGGCGAGGCGGGCGAGGCGTTCATCAGGACCCACGCCCCAGACGTCGTTGATGAGGTTCGCGCCGGCGGCAAGGGCTGCCTCGGCCACCTCCGGCTTGGTCGTATCGACGCTGATCGGCGTTGACGGAAGGGCCGCACGGACCGCGGCGATGACGGGGATCACGCGGCTTGTCTCGTCGTCGGTGGTCACCGCGGCATGGCCGGGCCGGGTCGATTCACCCCCGATGTCGAGCAGGTCCGCGCCTTCGGCCACCATCCGCCTGGCGGTCGCGACGGCAGCGCCGACCGGGTCGTCAGCTGCGAGGAGCCCGTCGCCGGAGAACGAGTCGGGAGTCACGTTGAGGATCCCCATCACAAAGGTGCGCTCGCCCCACGCGAACGTTGCAGGCCCGATCCGGATCATGCCGCTCATGCTCGATTCCTCAGTCATGGGCCGGAATCCGGCAGGAGCAGCCCTCGGACGGCACCGACGAGGTACAGCGAGCCGGCGACGACGATCGGGCCCGTGGCTTCGGACAGCGCCTGGTCCAGCGCGTCCGCGACCGAACGCGCGACCGACACGCCCCCAAGCGACGGCTGCGTGCGGCCCCACAACGTTGCAAGGTCGTCCGCCGGCATGGCCCGTGGCATATCAACGGCCGTGCAGATCACGGCGCACCCGCGGAGCGCCTCAGCCGCGGCCAGGGCGGCCGCGACGCCGGCGACATCCTTGTCCGCCATCGCTGCCGTGATGAGGGTGATGGGGCCCGGCGTCAGGAATGGCCGCAGGTCGTCCAGCGCCGTGGCCAGGGCGGCCGCGCCGGCCGGGTTGTGGGCGCCATCGAGCAGCACTTCGCGACCCTTCGACTCCAGGCGCTCAAGTCGGCCCGGCCAGGTCACGGCCGCATAGCCGGCGCGTCGTTGGTCCACGTCGACTCGCGCGATACCGGCGACTTCGAGCGCATCGAGCGTTGCATCCGCGACGGCCACGTTGGCCGCCTGGTGCCGACCACGCAGCCCGACCCAGGTCGGCCCGAGACGCGGCAGATCCACCCTGATCCGATCACGGTCCCAGTCCAGGAGCGGTGCGGCCGCGACTTCTGTCAACGGAACGGCCATGCGCCGGGCGCGGCGTCGGACCACGGCGAGCGCGTCCCCGGTCGTCCCGGTCACGGCGACATCACCGCGCTCGATGATCGCCGCCTTCTGGCGGGCGATCGCCGTGATGGTGGAGCCCAGACGATCCTGGTGATCGAGGTCGACATTGGTCACGACGGCCACGCCGCCATCCCAGGCATGGGTCGCATCCAGTCGACCGCCCAGGCCCACCTCCACGAGGGCCACGTCGAGGTCCTGCTCCGCGAACCATTGAAAGATGACCGCGGTAAGCAGCTCGAATTCCGTGGGCGGCCCCAGGCGGCTCGGGATCCGATCCACCGCAGGCAGGACCTCGCTCACGAGTCGAGCGAAGTCGTCCGCCGAGACCGGCCGGCCATCGATGACGAGACGCTCGCGGTACGACACGAGATGCGGTTTGGGTGTCTCGCCGACACGCAGCCCGGCCGCACGAAGGGCCGACGCCGTGAGGGCCAGGACGCTGCCTTTGCCGTTGGTGCCCGCGACCAGCGCGCCCCGCACGCCATCCTGCGGGTCGCCGAGCTCGCGCAACAAGGCCCGCACCCGGCCCAGCCCGAGGTGGATGCCGAACCGCCCGCGGTCGGCGATCGCCGCCAGGGCCTGGTCGTAGGTGAGCCGTCCCGCGATGACCGTCACTCCCTGGTCAGTTCGTCCTCATAGAAGACACACTGGTTGAAGCGCGGCGTGAGGCAGACGTCGTTGACGAACCCCTGGTCCATGTGGACGCCACCGCGCAGCTGGCAGCGCGAGATGTTCGCGTCCTGGCGGATGAGAGCCTTGAGCAGGTGCGGCGCCTGGATCGGGATCGCACCGCGGGACCCGGTCATGTAGAAGTGCGGGCAGACGTTGCGGCGCAGGTTCGGGAGCCCGAAGCCGAGACGGGGCGCCGACGAGTACGCCGACATGCCGGTGATCGCCCGGGCCGCCGCTGGAGACGGCGCGACGCGAGCGATCGGTCCGAGCCCGAACGCCGGGCGACCCGTCGCCCCACTGGATGGCCGTCCGCCACTCGAAGACCGTCCGCCACGCGGATCGCGTTGGTGCAACTCCATCCCTCATCCACTCAGGCGCACCGAGCGGTCCAGCCGCGCGCGCCGACCGCCCCAGAGTACAACGCACCACCACGTTCCGACACGCTGGTCGAGTCGACCGAGTCAGTGTCCGGGCCGCGACACGTCGACCCGTGCGACAATCGGACGGATGACGACCCGGCGCGGCTCTCGGCCGAACCACGTTCGCCCACGTCCACCGGTCGGTTCTCGACCGACCGCGACGCGCGTCCGGACCCCGTCGCCGGCCCCCGGACGCCTGTCCACGCATCGCCCTATCGAGCGTGGCGGGATGCCGCTCATCGGCCGCCTGGTCATGGCGCTCGCCCTCGTCGCCCTCGGCCTCGGCGTGCTGTACGTCGGGATGGGCGGCCTAGGCAAGGTCGTCGGGGCCATCGGATCTACCGTCGGCGGATTCGTCGAGGGGGTCACCGCAACGGCCTCGCCCCGAACATCCGTCGTGCCGGTCAGCGATGCCCCGACGGTGCAGGCGCCGGTGGAGCCGTACACGACGGCAGACACGGTGGACCTGGTCATCACCGTCCCGAGCGACCTAGCCGGGAACCCTGCCTACAGGATCCGGATCTACCTGGCCCTCAAGGACCAGGATCCGGCGCCCATCGACGACGTACCGATCGCGGCGACGCCGACGACCAAGGTGCCGGTGACGCTGACGAAGGGTGTCAACGACTTCACGGTGACGATCGTGGGCCCGAGCGGTGAGTCGGAGCGCTCCGCCGTGGTGCGCTTCTTCCTGGACCAGGAGCCGCCGAAGATCACCATCGAGTCGCCGAAGAACGGCGCGATCGTCAACCGCAAGGCGGTCGAGATCACGGGCAAGACCCAGGGCCGCACGACACTCATCGCCCGAAACGCCGCGAACGGAGCGTCGATCACGGGGGAGGCCCTGACCGATGGGACCTTCAGCCTGACCCTCGCGGTCACCGCCGGCGTCAACCGGATCACGATCGACGGCACGGATCCTGCCGGAAACACGAGCCAGGTTGACCTGATCGTCAAGCGCGGCACCGGCAAGCTGACCGTCTCCCTCTCCGCGTCGACCTACCAGATCCGGAAGGGCAGGCTCCCCGAGAGCATCCGCCTGACCGCCACCGCGAGCGATCCAGACGGTCGTCCGCTGGCCGGTGCCGACGTGACCTTCACCCTGTCGATCCCGGGCATCCCGACGGTCACCCTGGATGGCAAGACCGGCGCCGACGGCACCGCGACGTTCAAGACGACCATCCCCAAGGGCGCCGACACCGGACAGGGCAGCGCCACCGTCCTCGTCTCGAGCGACGAATTCGGCTCCGCCCAGGATTACACGGTCATCACCATCAAGTAGCCGGTCTGCCTCGCCTGACCACCGCCGCGAGCAGTCAGTGCTGGCCGTGATGCCTGTCTGCGGCATCAAACCTGGCGGGTCGGGGTCCGCGCGAGCGGACTTCGCGACATCTTGATGCCGCCGATGAGCATCAAGGACAGGACTGACTTCCGCGTCACGACATCTTGATGCCGCCGATGAGCATCAAGGACAGGACTGACTTCCGCGTCCTTGTTCGACAGACGCGGGACTCGCAGCTACCATCCGCGCATGGCGATGTGGCGATGTCCACACTGCGGCACCCCCCAGGCGGAGACGGCCCGCTGCTGGGTCTGTCGTCGTTCCAGCACCTCGTGCGGGACGTGTCGCCACTACCGCGCCTCAGTCGCGGCCAAGATGGGCTACTGCGGACTGGATCGCCAGCGCCGGCCATTGAGCGGCGACGAGATCCGAGCCTGCTGGGAATCGCGCCCGGCTCCCGCCGAGTCCAGTCCCGTCACGCCTCCCCCACCGACCTTCAAGCGAACACCCGTTCCACGTCGAGACTTTGTGGAGGTCGCCCCGAGCATGAGCCCGTCCAGCGCGAGACGCGCTCGGCGCGCGAATCCCCCATCGACCATCGAACCGGCACCACCCGCCGCCGCCCCGCGTTGGAGCCTGTGGGAGGACGCCGAGGTCTGACCGACCCTAGAGTGACGGACTCGGCGTGGGCGAAGGCGTGGGGGTGGGTGTGGGCGAAGGCGTGGGACTGGGCGTCGGGGTCGGGGTCGGGGTAGGTGTCGGCGTTGGGCTGGGTGTCGGG
The DNA here is from genome assembly GCA_046593725.1 of Candidatus Limnocylindrales bacterium. GTDB lineage: Bacteria > Chloroflexota > Limnocylindria > Limnocylindrales > CSP1-4 > SPCO01. The sequence continues at coordinate 14,777 of JBKJQY010000094.1, read as the reverse complement.
GCAGGTGTCGGTGTCGGCGTTGGGCTCGGTGTCGCAGAGGGCTCCGGGCCCTTCGAGAGGACGTAGTCGATCGCCGTGGCCTTGGCCACGATCACGCCCGCGGCTGGAGTCTGGGAGACGACCGTCCCGACCGGCGCCAGCGGGTCGAAGGCGTCGGATCGAAGACCGATCAGCAGGCCGGCTTCTGCGATCGCGTTGACCGCCTGTTGCTCGGTCAACGTGCGCAGGTCCGGGACCGGCACCGTCCCGACACCGGCCGCCACGGTGACCTGGACCGCCCCGCCCGCCGGTACCGTCAGGCCCTGGTCCGGTATCTGGGCGAGGATCGTCCCGACAGGCTCGGTCGAGTCCTCAGGCGTGGACTTCAGGACGATCCCCAGACCGTCGGCGGTGCGCGTCGCGTCGACGATCAGCTGGCCGACGAAGTTCGGAACGGTGACAGCCGGCTTTGGCACCTGCGGGTTGCTGCCCGAGGCGAGTTGGAACACGAGATAGGCGATCGCGGCGAGCAGCGCGATGGCGAGGGCACCCGCGACCCACACCACTGGATCAGGGCCGTTGCGGGCGGGTCGGTCGTCGACAGGAGGCGGGACAGGCCGCGGGACGGGCCGCGGCGGGGCCGTCTGGGAGGGAGCTGTCGCATAGGCGTCCTCCGCGTATGGCATCGCACCCGGGTTGGCACTGGCCACGCCACTGGCGACGGCGGCTCCCGCCACAGCACCAGCGCCAGCCACTCGGAGCCCACCAGCGCCAGGGTCCAGCGTGGCATCAAGGGCATCGGCCATGGCTGCGGCGGATCCGAATCGTCCGGCCGGTTCACGGGCCAGAGCCTTGCGAGTGATGGCCGCGAGGTCCGGCGGCACACTCGCCCGGACGAGCGACGGATCCGGGACAGGCCCGGACAACCGCGCGATCCCGACCGCAGCAGCGCTGTCGCCCTCGTACGGGCGCGACCCGGTGAGCATCTCGTACAGGACGATGCCCAGCGAATAGATATCGGACGAGGCCGTCGCCTGCTCGCCGCGGGCCTGTTCCGGGCTGAAGTAGTGGACGGAACCAATGGTCGTGCCGGGCAGCGTGAGCTGCGCCTCGGCGATGGCCCGCGCGATCCCGAAGTCGGCGACCTTCACCTGACCATCGCGCCCGATGAGGATGTTCCCGGGCTTGACGTCGCGGTGGACGAGGCCGGCGGCATGTGCGGCGGCGAGGGCTCGCGCCACGGCCGACCCGATCCGGGCGACCTGTCGCGGCGGCAGTGCGCCACTGCCCTTGAGGATCGTGGCAAGGTCCTCGCCATCGACGAGTTCCATCACGATGTACGGCCCGGACGGATCCGATCCGTAGTCGTAGACGGTCACGACGTTCGGGTGACTCAACGAGGCGGCGGCTTGCGCCTCCTGGCGGAACCGGGACGAGAAGTCCGGATCGCGCAGATACTCGGGCCGCAGCAGCTTGACCGCCACGTCGCGGCCCAGCTGGGTATCCACCGCCCGGAAGATGGTCGCCATGCCACCCTGGCCGAGCAGCTCGATCAGCCGGTATCGTCCGCCGAGCGGGTCGCCGATCTCCGCCACGTGCAGTTCACCTCATCACAGAAACGGCCGGCGATCGGCCGGACGTCGGGGCATCGTACCGCACCCGACGGCGCGGTCTTTGGATCAAAGTTGGAGGCCTTGCAGGTAGGCCCGGAACTCGGTTCCCAGGTCCGGCCGCCCGAGGGCCAGCTCCACGGACGCCTTCAGCCAGCCCATCGTCGTGCCGGCGTCGTAGCGGGTGCCCTCGAACTCATAGCCGTACACCTGCTGCTCCTCCATCAGGGCCGCGATCGCGTCCGTCAGCTGGATCTCGCCGCCGGCCCCTCGTTGCGTCTGTTCCAGCTTGTCGAAGATCTTGGGGGTCAGGACGTAGCGCCCGATGATGGCCAGATTCGATGGCGCGTCGGCCGGCGCAGGCTTCTCGACGAGTGCCGTGACGCGATGGAGCCGTCCATGGTCCAGCGGGTCGCCCGTGGGTTCAGCGCCGATCACGCCATACCGGCTGGTCTCCTCGTGCGGAACCTCCATCACCGCGACCACAGAGGCATGCGTCTGGTTGTAGACGTGGATCAGCTGGCCGATGCACGGGCGGTCGCCCACGACCACGTCGTCGGGCAGGATCACCGCGAACGGCTCGTGGCCGATGAGGTCCTTTGCCATCAGAACGGCGTGCCCCAGGCCCAGCTGCTCCTTCTGGCGGACGTACGCCACCTGGGCGAGGTCGCTGATGTGGCGGACCTGCCGAAGCATCTCGATGTCGCCCTTTTCCTCGAGCAGGTGCTCCAGCTCATAGGAGAGATCGAAGTGGTCTTCGATCGCCCGCTTCTGGCTCGACGTGACGATGATGACCTGCTCGATCCCGGCCGCGACCGCCTCTTCGACGGCGTACTGGATGATCGGCTTGTCGACGAGGGGGAGCATCTCCTTCGGCTGCGCCTTCGTCGCCGGCAGGAAGCGAGTGCCCCATCCGGCGGCAGGAAAGACGGCTTTTCGAACGCGCAACGGAACCTCTGGCGTACGTGTGCGGGACCAACCGAGTATACCCGAGGGCCTCGGCGAGTCAGTCCAGCCCGGCCACGAATCGTCTGACGGCCAGGCTGAAGGCTGCCGGCTGGTCCAGGTTCGAGAGGTGGGTGGCGCGAGGGATCCTGACCATCTGCCCGTCCTGCGCGGCGGTCGAGAAGGTCCGTCCGCTCAGCCGGAACGGCAGGTCCAGCGACCCATTGAGGATGAGCGTCGAACCCGGGTAGGCCGCCAACTCTGGCAGGAATCGGTGCCCGGCCAGACTGCGCAGGGCGGCCGCGCCGCCGGACGCCCAGAACCCGCCGGCCACGATCGGCTCGGCGATGGCGGGTGCGAACCGGGTCCGGAAGAACCAGCGGTTGAGGGTATCCAGCCCGTGCCCATCAAACGTGTCCATGACGTTGGCGAGGGCGCGATACGGCGCCGAACGGATCCCGGCTGGTTCGGCGCTGGCCCCGGCAAGCACGAGGCCGCGCACCCGATCCGGTGATCGTGCGGCGACATGCATCGCGACATAGCCGCCCAGCGACAGGCCGACCACGACCGCCCGCCCGCCCGCGGCCTCGTCGATGACCCGTGCCACGAGGTCCGCGGCACCGTCCAGGGTGAATGGCTCGTCCGCCCGGACGCCGTGGCCAGGCAGGTCCAGGGCGATGACCCGGTACGTGTCGGACAAGCGCTCAGCTTGCGTTGCCCACATCGCACGAGTCAGACGCGTGGCGTGGAGGAACACGATCGGTGGGCCTTCGAGCGGTCCCGTGACGTCGTACCCGATCACCTCAGGCCGGCCTTACGGTCCACCGGGGACGCGCATCGCGAGTACCTCGGACTCCGCCTCGGCGGCCCTCGCGTTGATCACGTCCGGTCCGCCACCGACAGCCTCGGCCACCGTCTCGCCGTGCGGCGTCGTTCGCTGGAGGAGGTAGGCCGCCAACAGGACCGCAGCCCCGCCCGCCAGCTGGATGGGCTCGAGGGGCTCGGACAGGATCACCGCCGCGAGGGCCACACCCACGACGGGCTCGAACAGCATCACGACCCCGGCACGCATCCCACCGATGACCCGGATCCCGATCAGGAAGCACAGCGACGGCACCGCGGCGGCGAAGATGCCGGTCCACAGCAGTAGTGGCCACACGTCAGGGGTCGTGAGCGGATAGGCCATCGCCGCCCCGGCGCCCGTCACGAGGATCAGGACGATGCAGGCGACGAACGCCATCCCGAGGACGATCGCGGTGGCCTGGTCGGCGGGAACACGCCGGTAGCCATCGCGGCTCACGGTAACGAAGATCGTCTGGCAGACTGCGGCTCCCAACGCGAGCGCGACGCCGATCCCGTCGAGAGCGATGCCGCCCGATGGATCCAGCTGCGACGCTACCACCGCGATCATGCCGCCCAGCGCGAGAGCGAGCGCCAGCCATTTCGTCCGGTCGAGCGTCTCACGGCCGGACGCGATGTCGAGCGCGGCGATCATCGCGGGGTACGTGTAGAAGCACAGCAGGGCGAGCGCGACGGGGATCCGGTCAAACGCCACGAACATCGCGATGTTCAGCCCGGCGCCACACAGGGCCGCGACGATCAACGACGCGCGTTCACGCGGATGGAGTTCGCCGGGTCGCATCAGCCGTTCCGTGCCGCGCCGGATCCGCCAGGCCACGAACAGGGCGATCGTCAACGCCCCCAGCAGGGCACGCCAGGCAACGAACGGGATCGGCTCCAGACCCAGATCGTAGATGAGGACAGACACCGGTCCGAGCGTCCCGAACAGCGACGCCCCGAGCAGGACGATGGCGAACCCGTACACGGGTGGGCGGGTTGGGGTCATGGCCCCGATGGTACGACCAACCCGCCGATCAGTGCCCTTCGTGAGCTTCGAGGGCCTCGGGTGCCCGAGTGCGCGCGGCCGCCGCGACCTCGGCGGCGATCAGCTCGGCGGCGGGCGACTCGTGCCGGCCGGCCAGGAGGCGGACGGAGGTGAACGGGATCCTGATGTCGCGGAAGACCTCGATGGAGATGAGGAAACCTGCGAACAGGAACACCACGCCAAGGAATTTGCCGAGCTGAAAGAGTTCCGTGGAACCGAATCGGTTGAGGCTGTCCGTCAACGCCGGTATGAACGCACCGACAGCGATGAGGGCCGTCGCCGGGACCCGACTATGGATGGTCCTGTCCAACAGCGCCCGGAAGGCACCGGGCAACGATGCGACCAGGTTGACAAGGATCGCGACCGGGGAGATGAGCAGGTTGAACAGGAATTCGTCGCCAGGCTGGTTCGGGTCCAGCGAGTAGGCGAGGACGCGCTTCTTGGGCATGAACACGTACGTCGAGAAGACGGCTCCGAGGATGAGGGCGAAGGCCCCCGTGATATTCATGAACGGGGTCAGGAGCCGCAACTCGGGCGGCAACAGCGTCGCGACCGGGATCCCCGTCGCGGGATCCAGGGCATACCCGGGGGCAGGCAGGACCGTGACGAGCATCAGCAGCACGCTCAGGACTGTGGCGCCGACGACTGCTGTAGCGGCCAGCAGCGGCCAGCGATCGTTCGAGAAGTACGTTTCGACCGCCACGGCCAGGGCGAGCAACCCAGCGGTGATGAAGTACAGCAGCGGCAGGGCGCCCGCGCCGGCATATTCAGGCTTGTTCCGGATAAGGAACGTGAAGAGCCCGGCCAGAAACAGGCAGAGCGCGAAGCTGTAGCCGAACCGGGTGCGGCCCAGCAGATACGCCGTCCCGAGTCCCAGCCAACCGGCCGTCCACACCGCGCCGGTCAGATACCAGATCCGGTACAGGGTCTCATTCCAGCCGCCGATCGCCGCGAGCGCCTCGGCGCCTGCCGCAACGCCGTAGAACAGCATCCCGAAGCCCCAGATGAGCTGGAACCCGCCGCGCCGCACCCGCCATTGATCGAACAGGAGCACTGCAAAGACGAGCGCCAACAGGGACGTCACCGACGGCAACCAGACGCGCGGGTCCACGGTCAGTCCATCGCCTGGTGGGTCGCGATCAGCCGCAGCAACAAGCGGTCGAGAAGACCGGTCGCGTCTTCGTACAGCGCGGCCAGGCGGGCGGCGTCCAGGGCCCGACGCCGACCGAGTCCGGCCAGCTCGGCGAGGAACGGGCGACGAGCAGCCACGAACAAGGCGACCGACTCGGTCAGGCTCGTTCCGGTCGCGGCGAGCCGTCGAGCCAGGTCGTCGACGAGGTCGGTCGCATCGGCCTCCGAGCGCGCCCGCGCCGCGAGATCCAGCGGGTCCGCGTCCAGGTGGGCGACGAGCGCCGTGACGAGGCGACGACCTTCCTGGCGATAGACCTCGCGATCCGCGTCGGCCACGGCCGTCCGGACCTGGTCCGCGGAGGCATCGGTCGCGGCGTAGCTCCGGTGGTAGACACGGGACAGTCGCTCGGGCGTTGCGCCCATGCTGGCCAGAGGTCGAGCGCCCGGGCGCCGGCCGGCGACGAGTCGGTCCACGACGGCTCGGTCGAAGCGCCGATGGCCGCCTGGCGTCGTGAAGGCATCGATGCGACCTTCGTCCGCCCACCGCCGGAGCGTGTCCTGGTCCACTCCCAGCAATCGGCTCGCCGGGCCGATCGACAGCGGGGCGCGATCGAGGCCTGGGCTGCTCGTCGGGGTGGGCTCGGAAGACACGGCACGCGGCCCCTCACGACGAGAACCTACTAAAATCTAGGTACGGCCGAACCGGCCTGCCGGCGGAGGATAGGCGCGCTGCTGCGGGCGTGTCAAACGGTCGCCACCGGGCCGCCGCGCTCATGCCGTCGGAGGCCCATCGGGCGGCGCGATCAGGCGGGGATGAACTCGTGATCGTCGCGATGGATGCCGTCGCACAGGCCCCACCGGATCGTCTCGCCCGGGATGGCGACGGGACGCATGATCTCGCGCACTTCGCCACGTCGGCAGAACAGGTAGCTCTTGCCGGCCATCCAGCGGCGGACGCAGGCGGGGTCCCCGTGGAACTCGAATGGGCCGGGATTGATCGTGGGGCGCTCCGTCCAGGCGACCGGTGATTCGCTCGCCACGATGTCCAACAGGTTGACTCGCCACGGGGTGGCGTCGATGACGTCCAGGCACCCGTCGCAGCGGGTGGCGACGTTGTCGTGCACGATCGTGCGGATCTGGACGCCCATGATCTCCATGGGCCCGATGGTAGCAGTCTCGCGGCCCAGGGTCCGGCGCACGGAAGCGCCGGCGGGAGTGGTACCCCCAAGGGGATTCGAACCCCTGATCTCCACCTTGAAAGGGTGGCGTCCTAGGCCTCTAGACGATGGGGGCGCCGGACCCGGGGAGTCTAGCAGTCGTCCTCAGGTCGGGGTCTGACGGAGCAGGAAGAGGATGACGGCGAGGGCGACGCAGCCCGCCGAGATCATCGCAGCGAACCCACCCACGAGCCCCAGCGCGACGGCTCGTCCGTTCCGTTCGGTCACCCCGGCCCGCCACGTCGCACGCAGCGAATAGATCGCCAATGCGCCAAAGACCAGCCCCAGGACGACGGCGCCGGAGGCGAACAGCGGGATCTGCGACGTGTCCCGAACGGTGATGGCATACGCCAGGAACGCCAAAGAACCGATGAGGGCGATCGCCAGGATGACCACGCCCGGAGAGATCCGGCGTCCGGCAGACCGCGGCGCGGACGCCGCTCGCTCGGGAGCCTTCGGGACGCCGCTCGTCACTGCGCACCGAATGAGCGGTGGTACACGGCAACGTTGTACGAGAGGCGCGGACCGGCGAGATCCGCGGCAACCCGCTCACCGGCTTCCCCGAATCCGTCGATCAGGACGTCACGGGCCTCCTCGAGCGAGTCGAACGTCCACCAGGTGTGGATCACCCGGATCTTGAATCCGTTACCCAGGAACGGCCCGTCACGCCGACTCCACTCGCCGTATTCGGGGCGCGGCCCGTACAGGCGCGCCACGTCGTCGCGTCCGTAGTCGTGGATCACCAGGAGGCGCCCGTCCGGGCGCATGAGGATGCGGGCGCCGGCCAACTCATCGGCGCTCGGGCCGCGGAACGCGGACCGCGCCACGACCAGCACGTCCGCCGTGCCTGTGCGTCCGATGGCGTGGGGCGACGTCAGGTCGTCCGCGCCGATCGGCGTGACCATCGCGCCCGCTGTCGCCAACCGTTCGGCTATCGGCCATGTCGGGTCGTCGAGCACGAAGACATCCCGGCCGGCGATCGGCCCCAGTGCGTCAAGGGCGAGCGGGATCTTCGCCTCGCGATCGATAGCATGGCGAAGTCGGTCGGCGAGGCGGCTGGTGCGAGCGTCCGAGAGGTCTTCCACGAGCGCGAAGTATAGGCCCGCTCGATCGCCCGCCAGCTGGTGTGAGCACGCCGATCGTCGATGTCTGGCGTTGGGTGCGCATCCTCGCGACCGGGTCGGCCCGATACCCAAGGCGCTCGGCGACCGCGCGAATCCAGGTGGCGGTCTCTGGCACCAACCGTTCCGGGCCGTTGAACGCGAACGAGACGGCCGTCTTGGACACGCCCGCATCGCGCGCGACGTCGGCGATCCGAGGGCGGGTCGATGATGGCTGTCTCACGCGGCACCCGGGCGCTCGACGCTGGCACCTGCGGCACAGGTCGGTTTGGCAAACCGGTTTAGCGGACGATATGAGCGTGTCGGCAACCGTGCCAATAGCTATGCGGCCCGGCCTGACTGCGCCCATCCGCTACGATGCGGCCGCATGTTCGCTCGCCTGTCCGCGATGCCGTCGGGCATCCGCCTCTTCCTGGTCTATGCCACGGTCCTCCTGGTAGGCATCGGCCTGAGCCTGCGCTTCGTCGTGGACCAGGCCATCGCAGCTCCGGTCAGCCCGCTCGGTGTGGTGGTGATGGTCTTGCTCGCATACACGATCTTCACCACGACCCTCGTGCTCCAGCGGAAGCAGGCCGCCCGCAACCTCGCCATCGGTCTGGCCAGCCTGACCTTCCCGCTCGTGCCGTTCCTGCTGCTGGGAGGGCTTGTCATCCAGGCCATCTTCGTCGGAGCCTTCGCGATCCTGCTGTTGCGGGGGCTGCTTCGAGCGGAGGTCAGGACCTATCTCGACGAGCCGTGACGAACCGGCCCGACCGGCGCGCGGGCACACATCGCGTCCGGGGCGGTACCCTCATCCGAGCGCGGCCCCCGTCGCCGCCGAGGATGATCGACACCCGGCGACCCCGCCGACCGCATAGAGGCAAGATGTGAGCAAGGAATCCCGCCGGCAGCAGCGCGCCGGCAGCCCGACCGACGAGCCGACGTCGGCGACCACCACCAGCGGCCGCGCCCCATCGCGCAGCCCGACCGGCACCGGCCGAGCGGGACGCCGCGAGCGATCGCGCCACGCGCCCGGTCATGAGCCGACCTTCGCTGAGCGCTATCGGACGGCGATCGTCGCCGCGGTCGTCGTCGCTGCCGTCGCGCTCGTCGGTGGGTTCGTGTTCGTGTCCGCGACCAAGGCGGCTTACACCTGCAAGGGCGTCTGGTCGCCCTCGCCGACGCCGGGTCCGGCGGCCGGCGCGACAAACCAGCCCGGCTATACCCAGCCGGACATGGGCAACCGGCACGTCCCGTACGGGACCGTGGTCACCTACCAATACTGCGCACCGGCCTCCGGCCCGCACTTTGAGGCCGGTGCCGGACCGATCCTGCCGCGCCTGTACGGACCGGACGACGCGGTGATCCCGCAGGGCTGGGTCCATAACCTGGAGCATGGCGCCTTCGTCCTCCTGTACAAGGGCAGCAGCGAAAGCGCGACGGCGGCGGGGCAGGCTCAGCTCAAGGCGTTCTACGACTCGTTCCCGAACAGCCCTGTCTGCAACATCGAACGTGGCACGACCCAGGGTCCGGTCATCGCCCGCTTCGACCAGATGGCGACGGACTACAGCGCCATCGTGTGGGGTCGCGTGCTGCCGCTGACCAGCCTCGACTTCAACGCGATCCTGGACTTCTATGCGACCTGGGGTGAGAAGACGAACCCGGAACAGCAGTGCACGCCGACACCGAGCCCATCGGCGTCCCCCTCGAACTCGCCATCGGCCTCGCCGTCGGCTTCACCCAGCGTCTCCGCCCCCAGCCCGTCTCCGAGCGCGCCCGCGTCTCCCAGCGTCGAACCTTCCGCCAGCCCCAGCTGACACGCACGCCGTGCAGGCCCTGGTCAAGACCGCGACCGGACGGGGGCTGATGCTGCAGGACGTCCCGATGCCCGTCGCGGGCATCAACGACGTCCTCATCCGGGTCCACCGGACGGGGATCTGCGGGACGGACCTGCACATCGAAGCGTGGGACGCCTGGGCAGCCGCCACCATCGTCCCGCCGCTGGTGGTGGGCCACGAGTTCGCGGGCGAGATCGTGGAGGTGGGGGGCAACGTCACGGACTTCCACCCCGGCGACCTCGTGTCCGGGGAAGGCCACGTCGTCTGCGGCCGCTGCCGGCACTGCCTCGCCGGACGACGCAACCTGTGTGCCAGCACGATCGGCCTGGGCGTCGGCCGCGATGGGGCCTTTGCCGAGTATGTCGTCCTGCCGATGACCAACATCTGGCACCACTGGCCGGGCGTCGACCCGGAGATCGCCGCGATCTTCGATCCATTCGGGAATGCCGTCCATACCGCCCTCGCCTTCCCGGTCCTGGGTGAGGACGTCCTGGTCAGCGGCGCCGGGCCGATCGGCCTGATGGCGACCGCGGTCGTCCGTCATGCCGGCGCGCGACTCATCGTCGTATCGGACCCGAACCCGTATCGACGGGACCTCGCGATGCGCATGGGGGCGACGGTCGCGATCGACCCGCGCGAACGAGACCTGAAGGACGTCGCCGCAGAGCTCGGGATGGTCGAGGGGTTCGACGTCGCTCTCGAGATGTCCGGCGTGCCAGGCGCCATCCGCGCCGCCGTCGATGCGATGGCTCACGGCGGCGGGATCGCACTCCTGGGGATCCCGACCGAGGAGATCCCGATGGACCTCAACGCGGTCGTGTTCAAGATGCTGACATTGCGCGGCATCTACGGTCGGGAGATGTACGAGACCTGGTACAAGATGACGGTCATGCTCCAGTCCGGGCTGGAGATCGCTCCGGTCATCACCCATCGGTTCGACCACCGCGACTTCGAAGCGGCTTTCGCCGCGGCCCGTTCCGGCGAGTCCGGCAAAGTCATCATGGACTGGACGACATGACCGACCCCCTCGCCTTCCTTGACGACGAACTCACCGAGCTGCGCGCGGCCCATCTGTATCGGCCGCTGCGGGTCATGAGCAGCGCCCAGGGCCCGATCGTCTCGGTCGACGAGCGACGGCTGATCAGCCTGTCGTCCAACGATTACCTGGGACTGACCCACCACCCACGCCTGCGCGAGGCCGTCCTGACCGCGGTCCGCGAGTTCGGGGTGGGCAGCGGCGCCGTCCGCACGATCGCCGGGACGATGTCGATGCACGAGGCCCTAGAGGTGGAACTAGCCGAGTTCAAGGGCACGCCCGCGGTCCTCACGTTCCAGTCCGGCTTCACCGCCAATACGGGCGTGATCCCGGTCGTGACCGGCGAGACGGACCTCATCGTGTCCGATGCCCTCAACCACGCATCGATCATCGACGGCATGCGGCTGTCCAGGGCGCCGCGGAAGATCTATCCGCACGGCGACACGGATGCACTGCGCGAGATCCTGCGCGAGGCGCGCAAGGCCGGCCGGCCGGATGGCGCGGGTCCGTACCGCCTGATCCTGGTCGTGACCGATGGGGTCTTCAGCATGGACGGAGACATCGCGCCACTCCCAGCCATCGTCGAGGCGGCGGAGGCGTACGGGGCGGCCGTCATGGTGGATGACGCGCACGCTTCGGGCGTGCTGGGTCGCCACGGACGTGGCACGGTGGACCACTTCGACCTGCACGGGCGGGTCGCCATCCAGGTGGGCACGTTGTCGAAGGCCGTCGGGTCCCTGGGCGGCTACGTGGCCGGGAGCCAGGCGCTGCGTGAGCTCCTGACGCAACGGGCGCGACCCTTCCTGTTCTCGACGTCGCACCCGCCGGCCGTGGTCGCCGCGTGTCGCGAGGCGATCCGCGTGATGCAGGAGGAGCCGGAGCTGCAGGAGCGTCTCTGGGCGAACACGGGCCGGTTCAAGGCCGGGTTGACCCAGCTCGGTTTCGACACGGGCCGATCCGAGACGCCGATCACGCCGGTCATGATGGGCGACTCCGAGACAGCAGGCCGCTTCAGCGACCGGCTCCTCGACGAGGGCGTTTTCGCCCAGCCCGTCGTCTTCCCGACGGTCGCGCTCGACAAGGCGCGCCTGCGAACGATCGTCACGGCCGCGCACGCCGATGTGCAGCTGGACCGCGCGCTCGACGCATTCGACGTCGTCGGCCACGAACTGGGGCTCATCACCTGATGGGGTCGCCGCGGCAGGAGACAGCGTGACCGACACGATTGTCGAGGCGATCGACAAGCCGCTCGACCTCCCGATCGACGCCCACCTGCACACGGACCTGTCGCCCGACAGCGACGTCCCGATCGATGTCTACGGGGCCCTCGCCGCAGCCCGCGGCATCACGGAACTGGCGATCACGGACCACGTCGACTTCGAGCGCGGCGCCCCAGCCTACGATTACACGACCTTCGCCCGACGGGAGCGGTCCGTGCGCGACGCGGCGGAGCGCTGGGCGCCCCACGGCGTCACGATCCGCTTCGGGGTCGAGCTGACATACGACCGAAGCTGGGAGGACGACATCCGGGCGCACCTCGCCCGGCATGTGTACGACTTCACCATCGGGTCCGTCCACGATCGAACGGATTCGCCCTACAGCCGGCGCCGGGTTGCGGCCTGGGTCGGCGGACGGTCGCTGACGGAGATCGTCGCGCCATCGTTCGATGAGGTCGTCGGTGCAGCGCGATCGGGCCTGTTCGACACGATCGGGCACATCGATGTCGTGAAGCGCTACCTGTGGCCGAACGTGACGCCGGACCACCTCGCGGCCGAGCCGGAGCTGTACGACCCGATCCTGCGGGCTCTCATCGACAGCGGCACAGCGCTGGAGGTCAACACGAGCGGGCTTCGCCATCCGGTCCAGGAGACCTACCCCTCCGCTGCGATCGTGGCCCGGTTCCACGAGATGGGCGGACGTCGTGTCACCGTCGGGTCGGATGCCCACCGGTCCCACCAGTTCGGCGTCGGGCTGGCGGACGGCTACGCGTACGCCGCGGCTGCGGGCCTTGGCCACCTGACCATGGGTCGAGACGGGCGCACGATCGCGATCCCTAAGCAGGCCGTCCGGTGAAAGCGGAGTCGAGCGGCTTCGAACTAGTCGTCCTTGGCGCGGGGCCCGCATTCACGGATCAGGTTGGTGCGACCGGAGCCGCATATCTCCTGCAGCACGCGGCTGGGTCCGTTCTGCTGGACCTCGGCCAGGGGTCGTTTCCCCGCCTTGCCCACGCGATCGAGCCGAGCGAACTGAACGCCATCCTCATCTCGCATCTGCACCCGGACCATTTCGTCGACCTCGTGCCGCTGCGCCACTATCTCCGCTGGCATCTGGCCCCACCTCGCCGGGTCCGCGTGATCGGCCCGGCGGGCCTCACCGCGCGGCTGGACGGGCTGCATGGGGAGCCGGGCTTCAGTGCGGCGACGCTGGACATCGAGGACCTCTCGGTCGGGTTTCACTCGATCGGGCCGTTCACCATCCAGGCGGCGCTGGTGACTCATACGGACGAGAGCTATGGGTTCCGGATCGCCATCGGCGACGGTCCCGGGCTCGTCTACTCGGGCGATTGCGGTCGCGGGGACGACCTGCTCGCGCTGCTTCGCCCTGGCGACATGCTCCTGAGCGAGGTCTCGTTCGGGGCTGGGCCGGTACCGCACGACGCGGCCCACCTCGACGGTCCCGTCGTCGGTCGCGTCGCGGCCGCCGGGGCTGCGGAAGGCGTCCTCCTGACCCATATCCTGATGGGGCAAGACCGGCCCGCGACGATCGCGGCGGTCCACGGGTCGTTCACCGGGCTTGTGCGATTCGTGGATCCAGGCGACCGGATCGCGATCGGCGGCGCATAGCGAAAGGCCGGACCCGTCTGGGGCCCGGCCTTTCAGTCTCGCTACCGAAGGGTGGACGCTCGGCGTCCGAGGTCGACTAGCTTCGGCGCTTGCCGCGCTTGAAGCCGACGGATGCCGGTGTCATGAGCACGGCCGCGGCCATGAGGCCGGCCATCGCCAGGAGGGCGATCGGCACACCGCCGGAGCCCGTGCCCGCCCCGCCCGACAGGCTGTCGGTGGGTGGAAGGGTCACGCTTGGGGTCCCGGTTGCGGCTTCGACTTCACCGGCGCTCGGGCTGGCCGTTTCCTCGTCAGTCGGGCTGGCCGTTTCCTCGTCAGTCGGGCTGGCCGTTTCCTCGTCAGTCGGGCTGGCCGTCGCTTCGTCGGTCGGGCTGGCCGTCGCTTCGTCGGACGGGCTGGCCGTCGCTTCGTCGGACGGGCTGGCCGTCCACTCGTCAGAGGGGGTAGCCGTCGCTTCGTCGGACGGGCTGGCCGTCCACTCGTCAGAGGGGGTAGCCGTCGGCTCAGTGGCGAACACCATCCCGGCCGCACTGAGCGACAGGACCATGGCGCACGCCAGCGCGGCCAATGAGCGTAGTTTCATCGATAGCACTCCTGATCCAAATGGATCCCTATAGATGGAGAGGTGGCCGGGGATCGCTCCCTGGTCAGGATGGATGGCCCTCGACCTGGCGCCCCTCAAGGATGAACTTTCGCGCAGTCGAAGACGTGGTCATCGTCGCACGTCGTACTACCGAGCGTCTAGTACTTTCGACCAACCGGATCGCACCACCGATGGCCCTTGAGCACAGCACCAACCAGGTTCCCGTTGCGCCGGGTCACCGGACAACAGGGAAGGCCGGACCCGTGATGGGTCCGGCCTTCGGCTGAGGTGGGATCGGCGGAAGTCGCCGATCGGGTGGTTTAGCGGAGGTCGTCGCGCTCCTTGCTGCTCGCCGGTCGCGTCGCAGGCGTGATGACGAGAACGGCGGCGATGAGAGCTGCGAGTCCGAGGAGAGCGATCTGCAGGCCCGAGCCGGTCGATCCGGTCGATCCGCCATCCAGGGTGTCGGTCGGCGGCAGGGTCACTCTGGGCACGCCGGTTGCGGCGTCGACTTCACCGCTCGGCTCGTCGCTCGGGGTCGCGCTCGGCTCGTCGCTCGGGGTCGCGCTCGGCTCGTCGCTCGGGGTCGCGCTCGGCTCGTCGCTCGGGG
>JBKJQY010000133.1:0-2755 GCA_046593725.1 Candidatus Limnocylindrales bacterium | reverse complement strand
CCTGTCGGCCGTGCTCAGCGCCCTCGCGCCACACCGCCAGCGACTGTGGATCCGACGCATCGCCCGACGCACCTGGCTCGCCATCGCGGCTGTGGTCGTCGCGGAACTCATCCTGTGGACGGTCGCGCGCTTCCTCCCGCTACGGTGGGCGCCGGTCGTGGGGATCGCCCTGCCGGTCATCGGGGCCCTCGCGCTCCTGGTGGCCACGGTCCGCGCCCGACCGAGCCTGGGCGAGACGGCCCTGGCGGTCGACGGTGAAGCGCGCCTCGGCGACCGCGTCTCGAGCGCGATGGAACTCGCCGCGGCCTTTCCAGCATCGGCCGGGCCAGTGGACCCGGAGGCCCCTGCGACCCTCAGCGGCGACGCCGCGGAGGCTGATCGCTTCGTCCGACGCCAGCGCGCCGACGCTCTGCACACGATCCGGGCTGCCGATCACGCCCTGTTCAGGCCCCGCCTGTCACGGCGACCGGCGGTCGCGCTGGTCATCGCGGCGCTGCTGCTGGTCCCGGTCCTGGTCGTGCCGAATCCGCAGGATGCCGTCATCGCCCAGCAACGTCAGGTGGAGGCCGCCGCGGATCGACAGGCGGAACGCCTTGACGACCTCGCCAAGGAACTCGAGTCCAGGGGCGCCAGCGCCCAGGACCCGCGGACGCAGCTTGCCCAGGAGCTCCGTGAGCTGGCGCGGCAGTTGCGCGACAAGCCCGGCGATCTCGATGTCAACCTCGCCCGACTCGGCGCGGTGGAAGCCGACGTCCGCTCCCAGACCGACCCGGCCAACGAGCAACGGGCGGCCTCGCTGACCTCTCTCAGTCGGTCCCTCTCGAGCGCGGCCACCGGCAAGCCGGACGCGAACAAGGATGGCGACCCGCAGAAGACCCAGGACGACCTGAAGGATCTCGGCGACAAGCTCGATGACATGACCGACGCCGAAAAGGCCGAACTCGGTCGACAGCTCGCCGAGATGCAGGCGACCGCCTCACAAGCGAGCGGCGCCGCCGCGACCGCCCTTCGAGATGCGGCGCAGAGCCTGGCCCAGGGCGACACCGAAGGCGCGAAGTCGGCACTCGATCGGCTCGGCGAGTCGCTGACCGGCGCGGACCAGCAGGTGGCCGTGAACCGCGATCTCTCGACTGCCGCGTCCCGCCTCCAGGACGCCCGCCGCGACCTCGCCGACGCCGGCCGTCAGACGGCCCAGGGTCAACAAGGTCAAGGCCAGCAGGGTCAGGGTCAGCAAGGTCAGGGTGCCGGCCAGAGTCCGGGGACGGGTCAGGGCGCGGGCCAGAGCCCCGGCAGCAGCGGTCAAGGGCAGGGTCAAGGTCAAGGGCAAGGGCAGGGTCAAGGTCAAGGGCAGGGTCAAGGGCAGGGTCAGGGTCAGGGTCAAGGGCAAGGTCAGGGTCAAGGGCAAGGTCAGGGTCAAGGGCAGGGTCAGGGTCAAGGGCAAGGTCAGGGTCAGGGCGCCATCGGTGGAGGCGGGTCGAATGCCCGGTCACTCGGGAACGGGACCGGCGGCAACGGCACGCCAGCAGGACCCACCAACCCGAACCGTCCCGCGCAGCTTGGCGAGGACCTGCGTTCGGTCTTCGCCCCGTTCGATCGTCTCGGCCGCCCCGGTGACCCGTCGTACATCGCCGGGACCGGCGGCGACGGACAGACCCAGCAGGGCAACCAGACGGGAAACGGCTCCAACAACGGCTCGCTGACGCCGTATGAGGATGTCTACTCGGAGTTCTACCGATACGCCCAGACCTCGCTGGAACGCGGCTACGTGCCGCTGTCCGTGAAGGACCTGGTGCGCGATTACTTCAGCTCGCTCGATCCATCGAAGTGACGGCGGCACGGCCGGTCCGTACACAGGAGGTCTCGTGAACACTCCCAGCACGCTTCCGGACACGTCGCGCCTGGCGCCCGAGGCCTTTGCCGAGCGAGCCCAGGTGATCGAGCGCGAGATCGGCAAGGTCATCGTGGGCCAGGCCGCCCTCGTCCGCCAGACACTGACCGGCCTGATCGCGAACAGCCACGTCCTGCTGGAGGGCGTGCCCGGCCTGGGCAAGACGATGCTCGTGCGAACGATCGCCGACGTCATCGATTGCACCTTCAGCCGGATCCAGTTCACGCCTGACCTGATGCCGGCCGACATCACCGGCACGAACATCCTGATCGAGGAAGCCGGCCAGCGGATCTTCAAGTTCCAGCCCGGCCCGATCTTCGCGAACCTCATCCTCGCCGACGAGATCAACCGCGCGACCCCCAAGACGCAATCCAGCCTGCTCGAGGCGATGCAGGAGCACCAGGTCACGGTCGCTCGACAACGGTTCGCGTTGGAGGCGCCGTTCTTCGTGCTCGCGACCCAGAACCCGCTCGAGATGGAAGGGACCTACCCGCTGCCTGAAGCGCAACTCGACCGGTTCATCTTCAAGGTCATGGTCCCCTTCCCGTCTGAAGAGGACCTCGTCGCTATCATGGATCGGACCACGGGCTCAGAGTCCGCGACCGCGTCCAAGGTGTGCACCGCCGCCGAGATCGTCGAGATGCAGCGGCTCGCGAAAGCCGTCCCGATCGCGCCCCACGTCACCGCGTACGCCGTCAGTGTGCTGGCGGCGACCCACCCGGACCAGCCCCGCGCTCCCGGGCTCGTCCGTGACTACGTGCGTTACGGGGGGTCGCCGCGCGGCGCCCAGGCGCTCGTCACGGGCGGCAAGATCTTCGCCCTGCTCGACGGCCGGTTCAACGTGTCGATCGACGATATCCGCGCCGT
>JBKJQY010000062.1:0-5452 GCA_046593725.1 Candidatus Limnocylindrales bacterium | reverse complement strand
CGCTACGAGGTCCGCCGCGACGGCCGCCCCATCGAGCTCACTCGCGTCGAATTCCGCCTCCTCCAGACGCTGCTGGAGGCGGATGGGCGCGTGCTCACCCGCGACCAACTCCTCGATGCCGTCTACGGCCGCGACCAGTCGGAGATCCTGGATCGCACCATCGACGTCCACATCGGCCGGCTGCGCGACAAGCTGGGCGACGACGCCGAGGCGCCGCGCTACGTCGCGACCGTCCGCGGGATCGGCTACCGGGCGGCGGCAACGGAACCGAACGGGACCCGCGCCTGATGGGCCGTGGCATCGCCCTTCGGATCGCGCTGGCGGCCTTCATCTCGGCGGCCGTCGGGATCGTCATCCTCGCAGTCGGAGTCGCGGTCGTCGGCGCAGAGATCTTCCGGGCGCTCATGGTCGAGGCCGGCGACTCGGCCGACCACGCCCAGGCGATGTACGACGAGTCGGTCACGACGGTGGTCATCGCCGCCGTCGTCGTGGCCGTCATCGCCAGCGTGATCCTCGCCGTCATCCTCGGCCGTATGCTGGCACGTCCGCTGGAGGCCGTCGGGCGCGCCGCGCGACAGGTCGCGGATGGCGACTATGCCGCTCGCGTCCCCCGCGAAGGCCCTGAGGAGATCGCCTCGCTCGCCGATTCGTTCAACCAGATGGCGTCGAGCCTGGAGCGCCAGGAGACGATGCGACGCGACTTCATCGCGAACGCCGCGCACGAGCTGCGGACGCCATTGACCAACCTGCAGGGCTATCTCGAAGCCCTGAGGGACGGCGTCATCGTCGCCGATCGCGCGACGTATGAATCGCTGTGGGACGAGGCTGAGCGCCTGGTCCGTCTGTCCCACTCCCTGGACGCCCTGGCCGAAGGCGACGCCGCCGCCGGTTCCGCGAAGCTCCAGGAGGTCGATCTGTCCGCGGCGATCCGGGCGGCCCTTGACCTCGCCCAGCCCACGCTGGCGGCAGCCAACCTGAGCGTGACCGTGAACGTACCCGAGCGCCTGCCCGCGAGAGCCAACCCGGACCACCTCGCGCAGGTCCTGGGCAACCTCATCTCGAATGCGGCCCGCTACACGCCGGCTGGCGGGAGCGTCGCGGTTCGCGCCGAGCGCCGACCGGCGGATCTCCTCGTCTCGATCTCGAACTCCGGCGACGGCATCCCCACCGAGGACCTCGATCGCGTCTTCGAGCGCTTCTATCGCGTGGAGAAGTCGCGTGACCGGGCCCGAGGCGGTGTCGGGATCGGCCTGGCCATCGTCAAGCAGCTCGTGGAAGCGGACGGCGGCGAGGTGGGTGCCGAGTCCGCCGACGGCCTGACCCGCATCTGGTTCAGCCTGCCGGCCTAGGCGGCCCGGCGGTCGGGTGCGGATCGTGCATCCGATGACCATGTAGGCCATCCACGACGACCAGAGCGTCGTCTCGGTCACGCCGTGCACGATCTGGCTACCCTGGAGGCGTCTCGATCGCGATTCGGTGCGCGACGTGACCAAACGGCCAACGAACGTGGCCTCGTTGGCGCAAATGGTCACCGCATGCACATGGAGGTCGCGCCGGGTGCTGGCGTAGCCAGTCAGGCGTCACGGAAGGGCGATCAGGACCATCCCCGCGGCGACCCCACTGAGCCCGAACCACTGGATCGGCTTGAGGCGTTCGCCGAGGAATGCGACCGCGATGATGATCGTCACGGCCGGCCCGAACGAGGAGGCCAACCCGACCAGCCACGTCGGCGCGACCGAGATGCCGTACGCGAATACCGCCAGGCCGGCGACATCCAGCATCCCGGCCAGGATCACCGTCGCCACGACCCGCCGGGATGGGACGACGAACGCCTTCGCGGCTGCGTCCCCGTCCTTCGCCGCCCGAGCCCGTCGCGCGGCCAGCCACACGACGATCCCGACCACGACGAGACCTAGCGTGGCATTGACGACCCGCGAGACGAGCAGGACCTGGAGCCAGTCCGCGTACCCGATGGCCACATCCGTCGTGATCGCCATCATCGCGAACAGGATCAGCGCGACGATCGAGAAGATGACGCCGGGACCGGCCAGGCGCGTGCTCCGCCAGTGGCCTTCGAAGGCGATCCCGGTCAGGATCACACCGATCGTCGCTATCGACGCGCCGAGCGCCTGGACGGTCGTCAACGTCTCGCCCCGCAGGACGACCGAAAGGACTACCGTCAACCCGCCGTACGCAGCCACGACCCCGCTGACGACCGCGATGGGACCCACTCGCAGGCCCGTGAAGTAGCTGAGGTACGCGCCCGCCCCGATCAACCCGAGCAATGCCGATAGGGCCAGCGCGGTCGGGTCAGAGGGGAGCGCTGTGCTTGTCAAGAGCACCACGACGACCAGGACCAGGGCCCCGACCAGCTGCACACCGGCCACGACGCGGAGGCTTCCGATCCGACGGCTGGCCAGCGCCGAGGCGATGTCCATCGTGCCCCACGCGAGGGCGGCACCGAGTCCGGTCAGCAGTCCGATGGGCATCCGGAGAGCCTAGCGGGCCGCTCCTACCCTCGTGCTACCATTCGGCACCGGTCCACCGTCCGCGGACGTGGCGCGACCCTCCCGTGGGGATGTAGCTCAGCTGGAAGAGCACTGCGTTCGCATCGCAGGGGTCAGGGGTTCGAGTCCCCTCATCTCCACCATCGCCTCCCGGCCCTCCCGTCGCCCGCGTCTTCACTCGCCATCTGCGGCGTCGACCGAGCCTAGCGACGACTGCTCAGGACAACTCGGTCGTGGGATCGTCCAGGGCGCCATGCAGCTCATGCGAGTGATCGTGCAGCCAGTGTCGCCAGACGACGTGGTCCGCGCGGCGTGAGGCGACCAGCGCCCAGAACGAAGCGCCGTGCCCGAAGACGCGCAGGTGCGCCAACTCGTGGATGACGACGGTCTCGAGCGCTTCGGGCGGCGCGAGGATGAGGCGCCATGAGAACGACAATCGACCGTTGCGCGACGCGCTCCCCCAGCGGGTGCGCTGGTCCCGCACCGATATCGAGGTCGGTGCGACGCCCAGCGCCGCGGCATGTCGATCGACATCGCGTTCGATGGCAGCCCGGGCACGTGGCTTGAACCAGGCTTCCAGAAGCGCTCCGGTGGTTCGTCGATCGGCGGGGGCGAGGCGGACGACCAGCTCGTCTTCTTCGAGTCCTCCGACGCGCTCGACCGTGGACCGTCGGACACCGGGCCTGGCGGGCGCGACGCACAGGCGATGCAGGTCGCCTCGATAGCGCAGGGTCGCGCCGTCCTCCAGTCCGCCCCAGGCGGCGAGGTCGGCCCGGTCCCGCGCCTGCCTCGCAAGGTGGCGCCGCAGCCACGGTTCCCGCTCGCCGAGGAACGACTCGATGTGGCGTTCCGGGGCGCCCCAGCCGCGCCGCCCCGTCGCCGGGATCGTCACGACGACGCCTCGCTCCGGGTGGACCGACACTCGAAGTGTCCGCGCGCGCGGCGACCGGCGTAGCGTGTAGTCAAGCGGACCACCGGGCAGTCGCACGCGTTCGGTCGTTTCGATGGCGTTCACGCCTGGGAGTGTGGCATCAGCCGTGGCGGAGCAGGCGACCTGGCCGCTCCCCCGTTTCGGCGCCACCTTGCACCACCGGGCGCCCGTTGACGATGACGTCGGCGATGCCCAGGGGATATCGCGCCGGGTCCTCGTAGGTCGCGGCATCGCGAACGGTTGACGCGTCGAACGTCACGAGGTCCGCCATCGCGCCTTCGCGTACGACGCCGCGGTCCCGAAGGCCGAGTCGGTCGGCCGGCACCGAGGTCAGTTTCGCGACGGCGGCCTCGAGCGAGAGGACGCCTCGGTCGCGCGCGTAACGCCCCAATACGCGTGCGGTCGTCCCGTAGGTGCGCGGGTGCGGGATGCCGGCGTCCAGGATGGGATGCCCGGGGCGACGACCCTCGGCGTCCGTGCAGATCGCGATCCACGGCACGGCCATGATCGTGTCGACGTCCGCCTCGTCCATACAGTCGATGACGACCGAGACGTCAAGCAGGTCGTCCACCAGCGCATCGAAGGCGAGCTCCGCCGGATCCGAGTTCAGGTCGTCCGCCAGGGCCGCGAGCGACCGGCCCGCCCAGTCCGGGTGCGAGGCAGACCAGGCGATCCGGATGCCTTCCCAGCCCGGGTCGGCAGCGACGTTCTCCCAGCCGCTGATGCCTTGCGCCATCTCGGCGCGGACGCGGGCACGCACGTCCGGGTCGCCGAGCGCCGCCGCACACGCTTCGATTCCCAGTCCAAGCAGAGCCGGCGGCAGGATCGTGGCGAGAGTCGTGGACGCCGCCGTGTACGGGTATTGGTCCGCGGCGACATCGAGGCCCTCCGCCCGCGCCGCCTCGAGTCGCGCGATCGCCTCGCCGGCACGTCCCCACACGGATCGGGAAGCGCACTTGAGGTGCGAGACCTGCAGCCGGGCACCCGATCCAGCGGCACGGATCGCCGCGATCGATTCGTCCAGCGATGCGAACAGGTCGTCGCACTCGTTGCGCATGTGGGTCGCGTACAGCCCTCCACGCCGACTCGCGGCCGCGACGAGCGCTTCGACCTCGCTGGCGGACGCGTGCATCCCGGGGGCGTAGATCAACCCGCTCGAGAGACCGACGGCGCCGGCGTCCATCGCAGCGTCTACCTCGCGGACCATCGCCGCCAGTTCGTTCGGCGCTGGCGACCGCGGGTCCGCGCCAAGGACGGACGCTCGGATCGTCCCGTGTCCCGCGAGGAACGCGACGTTGAGTCCAAGGCGCTGCATCTCCACGAGATCGAGGTACTCGGCGAACGTCCGCCAGCGCGCGACGAGACCGTTCGGGCGAAGTTCTAGCTCGACCGTCTCGCGACCGATGTCCGTGATCGGCGCCAGCGTGTCGCCGCAGTTGCCCGAGAGCTGCGTCGTATAGCCCTGATGGAGATGGCTCGCGAGCGCCCCATCCACC
This sequence comes from Candidatus Limnocylindrales bacterium, assembly GCA_046593725.1. Lineage (GTDB taxonomy): Bacteria > Chloroflexota > Limnocylindria > Limnocylindrales > CSP1-4 > SPCO01. Next base: position 518 of record JBKJQY010000062.1, on the reverse strand, counting down.
AGTACGGAGCCATCCGAATGCCCGTGCGGATCGATGAAACCGGGCGCGACGACCCGGCCATCCAGCTCGAGGACCGCCTCGACGCCGCCGAGGTCCACCGCCGACAGGTCGCCGACCGCGAGGATCCGATCACCGAGGATGCCCACGTCAGCCGGTCTGGCGGGCGCGCCGGTGCCATCGACGAGCAGGCCGCCACGCAGGACGAGATCGAAGGCCGTCATTCGCTCCGGATGATGCCACGCGCTTGGGGCACCACGTCGCCCTCGGACCGTCCGACCCTGACCGGCTCACGAGGGGGCCTCTGCTACAATCCCGCTTCCGTGGGGCTATAGCTCAGCTGGAAGAGCACCTGCATGGCATGCAGGGGGTCCGGGGTTCGAGTCCCCGTAGCTCCACCAGACCGACACCGCCGACCTCCCACCCCTCGCCCGGCGGCGGGGGGTGCGTGGTATCCGAGGGACACCGTGACCGACACTGCCGAGGATCGAACCCGGATCGAACGCTACGATCCCTCCGCC
>JBKJQY010000061.1:0-4244 GCA_046593725.1 Candidatus Limnocylindrales bacterium | reverse complement strand
GGCGGAGGGATCGTAGCGTTCGATCCGGGTTCGATCCTCGGCAGTGTCGGTCACGGTGTCCCTCGGATACCACGCACCCCCCGCCGCCGGGCGAGGGGTGGGAGGTCGGCGGTGTCGTTCTGGTGGAGCTACGGGGACTCGAACCCCGGACCCCCTGCATGCCATGCAGGTGCTCTTCCAGCTGAGCTATAGCCCCACGGAGCGGGCATTCTACCAGAGGGACCCCTCACTTCACGATGACGTGCCAGCCGACCCAGGCGTCGCCGTCGGGGTAGCGGAAGACCGCCTCGATGAACCAATCGCCCGGTGGCAACGCGGTCAGCTCGAACCGGTTCGCCACCGCTGACGGGTCGGTCGGACGCCTTCGGTGGATCGGGACGAGGCTACCGACCTGGTCGATCGATAGCCACTCGCCCGTGCCGCGTGGGCCATATCCGACGTCCCAGCCGTTCGCGCAGACATCGCCGGCGATCCGCAATCCGAGATCGGTCGCGGCAGCCACCGTCACGGCGGTCTTGGGGATGGGATCGCCCGCTGCGTCCGAGAATGTGTCGCCCCAGGCGGTGGTCCCGAACTCGCCGGCGACCGGCGGCGAGCCGGCCATGACGAGCTCGACCGCGGGTGGCGTCTTCGACGTCAGGTCCGCCGTTCCGCACGTGGTCGCCGGCGCCGGGAACGCGGGCTCGGCGGTCGGACCATGGATGGGCACGGCGAACGTGGCCATGAAGGTGTCGCCGTCCTTCGAATAGGTGCCGTCCACGCTGAGGACCTCGTCGCCCAGGGTCGACCAGCCGGTGATCGTCCGCGACGGCGCCGCCCGGTCGTCTCCCCAGTTCATGCCCTTCGTGTCGATGGACGACCGATCGATCGACCAGCCGTCCGGGATTGTGAAGGTCAGGTCCGATCCCCACGGGACGTCGAGGGTCTCGCAACAGGCGACGTCGCGCGGGTCCGACACACACGGGATGATCGCAGTCTGTCCGTCGGCGAGTTCGAAGGAGTAGCACGCGGTCGTCAGCAGCAGTGTCTCGCCGGGTCGTCCCAGTGTCGAGACACTGAGTTGCATCTCCGGCGGCGTGAACGCGGGCGGCGATCCGGCGGGCTCGCTGGGTGGAGGCTCGCTGACCACCTGCAGATCGACCAGGACGCCGAATGCCACGTCGCCAGTCGTGACCAGGCGGTAGTCGAGGACGTCGTCATCTGCCTGCAACGTCCCTCCGACGCTGGTCTGGCCATCGCTTGAGCAGTCCACGTGTTGCTGTTGTCCGTCCACGTAGAAGTCGACGGTCCCATCACCCAGACACGAGACGGTCGAATGCAAGGCGATGTACTCGTCCTGGATCGTGGCCTCGAACGTCCGATCGACGGGATCGGCCGGTGTCGTGGGTTCGATCCGGGTGACCTCGATGCGACCGGGTGTCGCCGGGATCGGCTGCAGGCCGCTCGTCGGGGCCGACGGCGTCGATGACGGCGCAGGGCTGATCGTCGTCCCGATGGCCGGCAGGCGGAACCATCCGTTCGATACCGCAGCGAGACTGCCAAAGGCGACGATGGCGATCGCCGCGGCGACCAGCTGGAGCCGACGGCCCGTCCGGCTCTGCCGGCGCGCCACCATCCGGCGTTCGAGTTCGGCGGCCGTGATCGTGAGGCCCAACCCGTCGCCTTCGGCCTGGAAGGCGACGCGGAGTCCCTCTTCGATCGCTACGTCAGGCATGGGTCGCCTCCTCGAGGCTGGCGCCGATCGGGTCGGCGAGGTGGACGCGGAGGCGATCGAGCCCCGTCTGGAGCTGGGCCTTGATGGTGTTCGGGCTCTTGCCGAGCGCGGCAGCGACTTCCTCGACGGACAGGTCTGCGTAGTACCGAAGCACCAGCGCGGCGCGCACCTGCGGGGTCAGGTCGGCGACGCCTGCGAGGAGCGCGAGCCGGGTCGTCGCAGTGGATGCCAGATCGTGCGGGTCGGCCCGGTCCGGCACCGAGTCGATGTGGACGATCCGAACCGACTTGCGCTTCAGGCCCAGCGCCTGGTTCGTGGCGACCCGGAGGAGCCACGCGCGGAGTGCTCGTTCGTCGCGGATGTCGCCGCCACGCTCGAATGCCGTGAGCAGCGTTTCGATCGTCACATCCTCGGCATCGGCTCGGTCGCGCAGGATCAGATACGCCACGGTCTGGATCTCGCGGCCGTAGGCTTCGAGCAGATTGGCCAGTGTCTCGGGTCGCCGGCGGCGCAAGGCCTCGACGGTCATCCGGTCCCTCCTGCGGAGCGGTCGTCGGCCGCCGCTCAGAGGATAGATGCGCGACGGGCACCATCCGGGCTAGTGGCATTCAAGACGCTGGCGCGACACCGACGAGGCAGACGGAGTCGAACTCGGATACCGGTGCCGCGATCGGCCACTCGTTCTCCGGCCACGCAACCGATCTCTCTGCGCCGCCGTGTCCTGACGCTCGACGGCACGACTGTCCGTTCGTGATGACCATCGGCGGCATCGACCCGACCTGAGCGGGCCCGCGACCGGCGCTCGGTTGCCCGGCGACCGGTTCCCATTCGCCCAGTGATGCCGCCGACAGTCATAAGAACGCGTGGACCGGTCCGCGCCGTCGTCGCCCGGCCCACGCGCGCGTGTCATCATCGCCTGGTCTTGACGGCCTTCGACGTGGTCCTGCGCGGCGGCCTGCTCGTGGACGGCACTGGCGCGAGCGCCAGACCTGCCGACATCGGGCTGCTCGGCGACCGGATACTCGCGGTCGGTGACCTGTCGGCGGTCAACGACGCCGACGTCGAGACCGTCCTGGACGCGCGCGGGCGCGTGGTCGCCCCGGGGTTCATCGATCCACACGGCCACTCCGACGGCTCAGTACTCGTGGATGGCGCCCTGGCGAGCCACCTGCACCAGGGCTACACGACCCAGCTGTCCGGGAATTGCGGCGACACGCTCGCGCCGATCACCGATACCGGCCGGGAGCACATCGCGCTCGCCCTCCGGCCGAATGAGCTGGTCGCCCGCTGGCGGTCGTTCGGGGAGTACCTCGAGCGCGTCGAGGAGCAGCGACTGGGTCCCAACCTCGCGTTCCTCGTCGGCCACAACACCGTACGCGCCGCCGTCCTGGGCGCGGATCCACGGACCCCGACCGACGCGGAGCTCTCGACGATGACCGGCGAGGTCGAGGCCGCGATGGAGGCCGGAGCGATCGGCGTCTCCAGCGGACTCATCTACGCGCCCGGGATGCACGCCACCGCGCATGAGGTCCAGGCCCTCATCACCGCCTCCGCCCGATACGGTGGGCTGTACGCGACCCACATACGCAACGAGTGCGACGACCTGTTCGCCTCGCTCGACGAATCCATCGATGCGATCCGCGCGGCCGGCGACCATGCGCGCTTGCAGATCTCCCATCTGAAGTGCGCCTCCCGGTCCGTGTGGGGCCAGGCCGGCGCCGCCATCGAGCGCCTGGAGGCCGCTCGCGCCGAAGGACTGGACGTGGCCGCCGATCAATATCCCTATACCGCGGCGTCCACCAGCCTGGCCACGATCCTGCCACCGGCGCTGCTGGGTCTCGGCGTCGACGGCTGTGTCGGGGCCCTCGGCGACCCCGATGTCCGGACGCGCGTCCGGGCGGAGATGGCCCACGGGATCTCGGGCTGGGAGAACGTGGCGGCGGACCCGGGCTGGGCCGGGATCGTGATCGCCCTGGCGCCGAGCCACCCGGACTGGGCCGGTCGTTCGATCGCCGACCTCGCCGAGGAGCTCCACCTCGATCCGGCCGAGTTCGCCTTCGATGCCCTCGTGGACGACCGGCTGGACGTCTCGATCGTCCTCGATTGCATGAGCGATGCGGACGTCGACGCGATCATGGCCGTGCCGTGGATCGCGATCTGCACGGACGCGGAAGGGCGCCGGCCCGGCCATCCCATCCTGGATGCCGGCCTACCGCACCCGCGTGCCTACGGCAGCGCCCCGCGCGTCCTTGGTCATTACGCGCGCGACCGAGGCGTCCTCTCGCTCGAGGCCGCCGTCGCGAAACTGACCTCGGTGCCGGCCGACCGACTCGGGCTGCGCGATCGCGGCGTCGTACGCGAAGGCGCGATGGCGGACCTGGTCACCTTCGATCCGGTGGTCGTCGCCGATGCGGCCACGTACGCGGAACCGGCGCAGTACCCCGTCGGGATCGCGGACGTCATCGTCAATGGCCGGCCGGCCGTCCTGGGTGGTGCCGAGACCGGGGAACGGCCCGGCCGCCTGTTGCGG
>JBKJQY010000036.1:0-41507 GCA_046593725.1 Candidatus Limnocylindrales bacterium | reverse complement strand
CTTCGCCAGCCTGCGGCTGTACGCCTCGGCCTCGACCGCCTCCCGGGCCCAGCGCTCCCACTCGTCCTCGTCGGAGCTGAGGACGCGCTCGCGATCGACGACCACAGCCGGCTGGCGTACGCCGAGGAACTGGCCGACGAGTCGCCCTCCACGACCGCTGCCTTCCTCGAGCAAGCCTGGCGCTTCTACGCTGCCCATGGCATCACGATCGAGCGAATCCTGACCGACAACGGGGGCTGCTATCGGAGCCGCGACTTCGCCGTCACGTGTGACGAGCTCGGGATCGGCCACCGGTTCACCCGCCCGTACCGGCCGCAGACCAACGGCAAGGCCGAGCGCCTGGTCCGGCGCTGCTCAAGGAGTGGGCCTACGCTGAGCCCTTCACCGAGCCCCAGGCACGCGTCGCGAGCCTCGCTCGCTTCCTCGACTTCTACAATCGACGTCGACCACACTGGTCACTCGCCGGACAGCCACCGATGAGCCGGGTGCCCGTCAACAACCTGGATGGGAAGATCAGCTAGCTAGCTCGGCTGATACCATGACGATCGTTCGCTTCGGACGCCATCAAAGGAGGTCCGGCCGTTGACAACCCTGATCCTGGCCCGTTCCTGGTATGCGCTCCTTGGGGCTGGAGCGCTGGTCTTGACCGCCGGCCATGTGTCCGGTGCAATGAGCGGTTCGCGATTCGACCCTCCTCTCGTCCTTGCCGGGTTACTGCTGGGCGTTGTGGCCATCGGCGCCGCTGCGTGGGTGTCTTCGCCGGGCTTGCTTCGCAGGGCCGTCAGTTGGGCCGGGATCGTCGGTGCCACGCTGCCATTCCTGTGGCTGACCTGGGTGGGCCTGACCAGCGCACTCAGCGCGATTGGATATGCCGTCGTGCCTGATGTCATCGCGCTGGCAGCCGCCGCTCGAATGTCGTCGGCGCGGCTGCAAGAAGGCAAGGACACGGTTCCGCCGGGCGCATGCTGAGGCCGAACCTCAGGGGAGTGGCGCGCGCCGCGCGCGTCCGAGCCCTCGATCGGCATCTCGTAGGTTGTTAGTGTCCTCCGTCGCGGACCAAGGTCCGTCTCCGGGTAGTGGTGCTCAGACTCCGGGCGCCGGATGATAGGTGAGGACAATGACCCCGGTCGGGAACGTGATGCTCTCCACGAGCTTCGGGGTCCGGGTCGGCACGCCCTCGAACAGTCGCTTCGAGCCAGCGCCCAGAACGATCGGATGGATCATCAACCGGTATTCGTCGATCAGGTCGTTGCGAGTCAGGTAGTCGATTAGCTGGCCGCTCCCGCCGATCAAGAGGTCGCCGCCGTCTTCTGCCTTGAGCCTGCGGACCGCTTCGGCGACGTCGCCCTCAGTTCGAACAGCTCCGGCGGCGCGGCCAGGCGCATGTTGATCGGAAGGTCGTTGGTGGCGGGGCTATGCCTCTCGCCCCGACCAGACTGACCTTCTTTCAAGCGGACGATGCCGGCCCCAAAGACCGCATCCCAGCCCCGCGCCTTCGCGTGAGCAGTCAGCTCATACAGGTCGGCCTTGTAGGACTCGCCCCGGACCCGCGGGTCGATCGTCGCCCCGTCGCGCTGGACGCGGCGCGGGGCGGCGGCAAGGAACTCAGTCGAGCCCCTTGACATGCGCCGTGCAGGCGCGTATATACCGTCTATCGATATAGCGAATGTCGTAAGAGGTGGACCCGAATGGGATCGAAGCGTCCTGAGTTCGGCCGGTTCGCCGAACCTTCGCTGCTCATCCTGACCAGCCTGAGTGACGGGCCGAAGCACGGCTACGCGATCATGCGGGACGTTGGGTCCGGTCGGCCGGGGCCGCTCGCTCTCGCGGCCAGAGCCCCGCTCTCGTGCCTGCGCAGAGCCCGAGGTTCTGGCCGACCGTGGCTCGCATGCGCTCTTGTGCCCACTCAGAGCCAGCGATCCGTCGCGGAAGGGCCGTCCTGGAGGCCCGACCCGGGCTCTGAGCCGGCGATCCAGGCACATTCTGCCTCAGGTTGATGATTCCCCGGGCTGTGAGCGGGCACCGGAACACTAACCGGCGCCGATGCGAGCGCCCGCATCCGCCACGAAGGCCCGCTGCGCCTCGCGCGTGGCGAACGCCTCGGCTGGCACGTAGCCAAGCAGGACCCGGGAACGGAAGAACGCCACGGTCCGCTCGTTCGACCGGACGGCCGTCATCGACGTCCACAGGACTGTGGACGAACCGAGCGCGTTCGTGAACGTGATGCCAGCGCGCTCCGTTGTGACCCGCGTCCGCTGCCCCAGCAGCGATCCGAACCGCCGCGCGATGAGCCACCGCTGGAACGGATGCCAGCGCGTGCCGATGAGCGACAGGGCGGCGATCACGAGCAGGGCGACACCCCAAACACTGCCCTGTGCCAGCAGCCAGGTCCCCAGGATGAGCGCGGCAACGTCCGCGATCAGGTCGAACTGCGCGAGACCCACGTGACTCAGCGCATGCGCGTCAGCGGAGGCGCGGGCCGACGTCTCGAACGTGAGGACCTGACCCGCCATGTGGTCAGTCGAGCGTGAAGTCGTCCGGGTCCGAATAGCGGCCCGAACGCTGGAACTCGATCTGCATCAGCACGTCGTTCAGCAGCGAGGACGCCCCGAAGCGGAACCAGTCCGGCGACATCCAGCGCGGCCCTAGCGTCTCGTACAGGACGACGAGGTACTGGACCGCTTCCTTGGCGGTCCGGATCCCACCCGCCGGCTTCATCCCGACCTGGCGGCCGGTGGCCCGTTCGAAGTCCCGGATCGCCTCCAGCATGACGAGGGTCACGGGCAGCGTCGCCGCCGGGATCACCTTGCCGGTGGACGTCTTGATGAAGTCGGCACCGGCCGCCATCGCCAGGACGCTCGCCCGTCGGACGTTGTCATACGTCTCGAGCTCGCCCGTCTCCAGGATGACCTTGAGGTGCGCCTCGCCGGCCGCCTCCTTGATGTCCACGATCTCCTCGAACACGGCCGCGTAGTCGCCCGAAAGGAAGGCGCCGCGGTCGATGACCATGTCGATCTCGTCGGCGCCGGCGTCGACGGCGGCGCGCGTCTCGGCGATCTTGATGTCGCGGAACGTCTGGCCGGACGGGAAGCCCGTCGCGACACTGGCGACCTTGACGCCCGAGCCGCGCAGGGCGTCTTTCGCTTCGGCGACGAGCGCGGGATAGACGCACACCGCCGCCACGGACGGGATCGTGGGGTCGCCTGGCTGGGGCCGCATCGCCTTGACACACAGGGCACGGATCTTGCCGGGCGTGTCCTTCCCCTCGAGCGTGGTCAGGTCCATCATCCGGATCGAGAGGTCCAGCGCCCACATCTTGGACGCCTTCTTGATCGAGCGACGCTTGAGCGAATCGACCCGCTCCTCCACCCCGACCTGGTCCACGGAGGTGACCCGCCCGAGCAGGTTGCCCAGCGGACCAGGGCGCCGATCCCAGGCACGGATGAGCTCGTTGGCACGCTCACGCGCGGGACTGTCCGGGCGTCTCGTGGCGGTCATGGGAGCGAGAGGATACACCGCGTGTCGAGCCGCGCCGGCGAGCTCGCGACGACTGCGTCGGTCCTGGAGGGACCGCGATCGTGTCGAACGTGCATGGCCACCGGCCGGATCCAACATCGAACGGCGAGATCGTCAGGCTTCACGAGGAACTCGTGCAGATCACGTTCCTCACAGGACCGCAGGGCGGTCCGGAGCGGGCCGACGATCAGCGGCCGGCGCGGACCTTGGGGAGGGGCGGCATCCCGCGCTTGCCATCGATCAGGAAGTGGCTGAACCAGCTCTGCACGATCGCCACGTTCTCGACACGTCGGAACGGCGAACCGGAGCGGGTCAACTCATGCGTCTCGTCGGGTACCCGCATGAGCCGGACCGCTTTCTTATGGGACCGCATGACCGTGAACTGCGCCTCGGCCTGGCCGATCGTGGTGCGGATGTCGTCCTCCGCGTGCTGGATCAGCAGCGGCGTCCTGATCCGGTCCGCGTACGTCACCGGCGAGATCTCGCGGTAGTACTCCGGGTCCTCCCACGGCGTGACGTCGAATTCGAGCTTCGCCCAATCGCCGCCGCTGATGTCGCCGGTCAGGAACAACATGCCCATGTCGGCGACGCAGCGGCAGGTCATCGCGGCGCGGAAGCGATGGTCGTGGGCGACGATCCAGTTCGTCAGGTAACCGCCGTATGAGCCGCCCGTGACGCCGAGGCGGTCCGGGTCCGCCAGGCCATCCTTCACCAGCGCGTCAATGCCTGCGAGGACGTCTCGCGTGGGACCCGGCCCCCAATCTCGGTGGTTGGCGTCGTTGAACGCCTCGCCGTAACCCTCGGAGCCACGCGGGTTGCTGTAGAAGACGCCGATCCCGGCGCCGGCGAGGACCTGGAACTCCCACATCGGCGACCAGCCGTAGAGGGTGTGCGGGCCGCCGTGGATCTCAAGGACGAGCGGGCGCTTGCCGTCGCCTCCCGGGATAAGCCAGCCCTGGATGTCGCGTCCGTCAACGGTGACGTGTCGTTCGATCGCCGGCCGCAGCTCGATGAGATCCAGGATGGCCTTGTTGAAGGTCGTGAGTCGGCGCGGATGGGACCGGCCATCGAGGAAGAACAGGTCCGGCGGTTCGACGGGCGTCGAGCGCAGGTAGGCGATCCGTAGGCGGCCGTCGCTCCCTTCGCCCGGGACCCCGTCCCAACCCGAGATGTAGTGCTCACCCTCCGTGATCCGCTCCAGCCGCCCGTCCCCGAGCGCGATGCGGAACACCTCGTACGCTCCCTGGATCGGCGCCGTGAACGTCAGCCATGTGCCGTCGCCGGATGGGATGAGCCGGGTGGCGTCCTCGATCGTCACGTCGCTGTTCATCGCCGACGCCGGCATCAGGTCGTGGACGGCCGACAGGTTCCGGCCACCATCCGGCGTCGCGTCGGAGCCGTCCGCGGCGAAGACCCAGATGTCGTTGCGCGAACCGGCGTTCGTCGGCAGTCGATGGCCCAGCGCCGCGATGGATCGGCCGTCCGGCAGCCATGTCGGGTCGCCGAAGACGGATCGAGGGCCGGCGGTGACCGCGCTGGCCCCGCGCGTCGCCACGTCGATGACGAACAGGTCCGTGCGGAAGATGAGGTCGTGGTCCCGGCCGCGGTTGGCCGCGAACGCGATCCGGGTCCCGTCGGGCGACCAGGTCGGATCATGTTCGGCAGTCGGACCATCCGTCAGGCGCGTCGCTTCGCCGGTCGCGGCGTCCACGATCCACAGGTGACCGACCTGGTCGTACGTGAACCCGTCGCCGTTGAGCATGTAGTCGAGCCGGTCGACGAACCGGTAGTCGGACGGTGGCGGCGCGTCGGGCGCCTGGGGAGCAGCCAGCCCACGTCGGCGCTGATCCTCGGCGAACGCCGCTGCGTGCGACGCGCTGACGACCACGAGCTGGGTCCCATCAGGCGCCCACTCGACATCCGTCACGCCGCGCGGCAGGTCCGTGAGCCGACGGGACTCACCTCCGTCCACCGCGAGCAGATAGACCTGGACCGCATCCTCGCGATGTTTGGTGGCGGACCGTGTCGACTCCTCCTCGACGACCGTGCGGCGGTCCGAGAGGAAGGCGATCGTCCGACCGTCCGGTGAGAACCGGGCGTGCCAGTCATTCTTCGCACCGATCGTCAGCTGCCTGGGCTCAGCACCGTCCGTGGGTGCGATCCAGAGGGCCTGGCGGTAGCCCTTGTAGTCGGGGGCGACCACCTTGAGCGCGGTCACGACATTGCGACCGTCCGGTGACAGGCGGACGCCGACCGGGATACGCAGGCGGTACAGGTCGTCGGGCTTCGGGGGTCGTGGCATCCCGGCAGTGTAGCGAGGACTACCATCGTCTCACCATGCCAGACCAGCTCACCTTCCGGCTGGAAACGGACCTGCTGCCGGACCTCCCGGACCTGCGGCCCATGGAGCCGCGCTTCCTGCCGGAACCCTTCGACTCGGACGAGCACCTGTTCGAGCCGTGGTGGGGCGGCGTCCGAGCGTTCGCCTACATCGGGCCCGCGATGCAGGCCGGCGACGGCGCGGTCCGGATCGTGGACGCCGAGGGTATGGATCGGTCCGCGGCACTCCCCGAACTGGCCGGCATGGCCGTCCGGGTGGCGGCGCGGTCCGCGATCCTCGATGGGGAGCTGGTCGTCGTGGACGGCACCGGACGGGCCGATCCGGCGGAACTCGACCGAAGGCTGGCCGGGGAAGCCGGACATCCGGCAGCCTTCCTCGCGTTCGATCTGCTCCACCTCGACGGTCGATCGATGCTGTCGCAGCCGCTGGTGAAGCGGCGCGAGGCGCTGCGCCGGATCCTGCGCCCGGGCGACGAGGTGGTCGCGGTCCCAGCCATCGCCACCGAGGGCAAGGCATTATTCGCCGCGGTCGCCGCGCAGGGCGTGGCCGGGATCCTGGCCCGCCAGCGACAGAGCCCGTACTTCCCAGGCGTTCGCAGCCGCCTGTGGCGGTTCATCCCGGCGAACCCGGCCAAGGGAGCGCTCGTGGACGATGGAACCGAGCCGCTCCCGCTCCCGACGGTGGCGACCGCGCCCGTCCTCGCTCTCATCAGTCGGCTGCCCCTCGACGACGAGACGTAGCGGGCGCTGTCGGGCCCGGATCGCATCTATCGGATGCAGATGGGCGATGAATGAGCGTGGCCGGCGCGAGATTCCGACGGTTCGTGCCATCTGATCACGGGATCACGCGACGTTCATCGCGCGAGCGCATCTGACAGGAGCGCCGTGACGCTATCCGGCTCGGCGAGCCGCGGCGAGGAATGCGCGCACACCCGGGCGCTGGCCGTAGAGCAGGACACCGGCCGCATACATCCGGGTCGCGGCGATCGCGACGAACACGATCGAGACGACGAGGATCCCGATCGACAGCGCCACCTGCCAGGGCGGCACCGCGCCGACCATCATGCGGGCGAGCATCACGAACGGGCTGAATGGCGGGAGGAACGACGCGATCATCGTCCAGGTGCCGCCGCCTCCACCGAGGGCCAGGATCGCCGACAGGTAGCCTGCGACGGCGATGAAGCTGAGCGGCAGGGAGAGCGTCTGCAGGTCGTCAGGTCGACTCACGAACGAGCCCATCGAGGCGTAGATGAGCGCGAACAACGTGAAGCCCAGCAGGAAGAACACGCCGTACCCGAGGAGCAGGCCAGGCGTAAGCCCCACGAGCGGGGTCCCGGCCGACCAATCCGGTCCCAACACGGCTTCTGCGATCCGGTCCTGCAGCGCGAGCACGATCAGAGCGGGCACCAGGATGGCCACGTATTGGGTCAGCCCGGCGCCCCCGATCCCCGCCACCTTGCCGGCCAGCAGTTGCCGCGGTGACGCCGCGCTGATCATCAGCTCCATGACCCGACTGCTCTTCTCGGCGGCGACGCCGGTCGCGACCCACATCCCATAGATGATCACCGTCATGAACAGGAGCACGACGAAGACGATCCCCAGGAAGGCCCGACTCGCGACGGCCTGTGGCGAGATCGCCGTGCCGCCCTCGGTGGCGACATTGGTGGACTCGATCCTGAATGACGGGTTCTGGAAGATGCCGAGCTGGGAATCCGCCGGCAGCGACGACGTCCAGTCGAGGATCCCGACTGCGACCGCCGCGAAACCCACCATCTGGGTCCGTGCGCTATCAGCCGGGCCGTTGGTCGTGTAGATGACGTCGATCTGGCCACTCGGCAGTCGCTCGACCGACATCACGCCGGCAAGGGTGCCGGCGCTGAGTCCAGCGGCGGCCGAACCCGCATCATCGGCGCGCTCGATGACGAATGGATGCTTCCATGTCGCCTCGTCGGCGCCATCTGGAAGGACATTGAGCAGGCTGTCGGTGACGGCGATCGCCCGCAGCGCAAGCTCGTCGTTTGTGGCGACGACCGCGATCCGCGTGACCGTTGAGCGATCCATGTAGCGGATCGCGATCGGCGCCAGCGTCACCATCAGGGCGACGCCCATCAGCACCAGCGTCGAGGCGATGAAGAACGGGCTGCGGACCCGGTCGCGGTATTCGCGCCTGGCGACGATGCCGGCGTTCGGCATCAGTGGATCGGAGCGGCGCGCCATCAGGCGAGGCCGCCGAGCGGCAGGGCCGCGCCCGGAGCCAGGGTCGCCTCGTCGTCGGCGGGCCGCCCGACGTGCTCGATGAAGACCGCCTCGAGACTCGGGTCCGCAAGCTCGAAGTGAGTCACGGCCACCCCCTTGGTCACCAGCGCCGCCAGTACCGCGGCGGGCTCGATACCAGGATCCAGCTCCAGCTCGACGTGACCCGCCCCGGGTCGGACCAGGCGGACCCCGGCGATATCGGCGACCCACGCGGGCGCGACCTCGCCCTGGACGCCCAGGCGGACGGTCCGCCGACCGCTGGCCCGTTTGAGGGCGCTGACGGTCCCTCCGGCGACCACGCGGCCGTGATCAACGATGGCGACCGACTCGCACAGGGCCTCGGCGGCCTCCATCTGGTGCGTGCTGAAGATCAGCGTCCGGTCGCGGTCGCGCAGCTCGAGGAACGCCTCGCGCAGGAGGACCAGATTGACCGGGTCCAGGCCCGTGAACGGTTCGTCCATCAGCAGGACTTCGGGGTCGTGCAGGATCGCGGCGATGAACTGGACCTTCTGCTGGTTGCCCTTGGACAGTTCCTCGGCCCGCCGCGGCGCGTAGTCGGCGATCCGGAACCGGTCCAGCCAGGCCAGCGCATCCTTGCGCGCCTTGTCCGCCGGCACGCCGTACAGCGAGGCGAAGTAGACCAGTTGGTCCAGCACGGCCATCCGCGGATAGAGACCGCGCTCCTCGGGCAGGTAGCCCCACGTGCGGCGCGGGAGGTCCGTCGTGCGCGACCCGTCCCAGCGAGCTTCGCCTTCGTCCGCATCCAGGATGCCCAGGCAGATGCGCATGGTCGTGGTCTTGCCGGCCCCGTTCGCGCCGAGGAATCCGAAGACCGCGCCACGCGGGACCTCGAAGGTCAGGCGGTCCAGTGCGAGGTTCGCCCCGAATCGCTTCGTGACGTGATCGATCTCCAGACTCATCGCGGCGAGCATAGCCAAGGACCCCCGAACCCGCCCGTGACCGATGGTACCGGTGCGTCCACGCACCAGGCCGCCGGCGACCCCGTTTCGCCGAACGAGTACGATTCGGGCGATGTACGACCCGTCGACGCCCAAGGACCAGATCACACCGGTCTCGATCCATGCCGATCGGGCCGCCGGCAGTCTCACGATCACCTGGGCCGACGGCCACGATACGGCGTACGAGATGCTGCCGCTGCGCTGGCTGTGCCCGTGCGCCTACTGCCGCGGCGAGGCCGGGCTGCCCGGCTGGCTGGACAGCGCCCCGGTCCTGACCGACGAGCAGATCCGCCTCACGGACGTGTCCATGATCGGTGGCTACGCGATCGCCCCGCACTGGGGTGACGGTCATCACACTGGCTACTACACGTTCACGATGTTGCGCGAGTACTGCCCGTGCGCCGAGTGCACTCGGCGACGCAGCGGGCTGACGCTCACACCCTCCGTCATGGACCGTCACGAGGAGCACGCATGATCGTCGTCACGACCCCGTTCCTGGCCGGCCACCGCGTCACCGAATCCAAGGGGATGGTCTTCGGCCTGGTCGTTCGAAGCCGCGGTCTCGGCGGCAACCTGATGGCCGGCATCCGCGCGCTCGGCGGTGGCGAGATCCACGAGTACACGAGCCTGCTCGAGGACACCCGTCGGCAGGCGCTGGATCGCCTCGTTTCCAACGCCACGCTGCTGGGCGCCAACGCGATCCTGTCGATGCGCTTCGACAGCTCCTCCCTGTCAGGGTCGATGAGCGAGATCGTCGCCTATGGCACCGCTGTGGTGGTCGTCCCGGACGCGTCGGCCGCGCAGACCACGCTGGACTAGGCGGTGGGCCTCGGGATCGCCCGACTCCTCGTCCTGGTCAGCGGCGCGCTGTTCGCTATCGGCGGCCTGCTGCTGGTCCTGCTCCCGAGCCTGGGCGGGACCGTGGCGGGCATCTACATGGTCCTGTTCGGGGGCGCCATGATCATCGGCGCGTTGGTGGAGCGCATGCGCTATCGCTCGGAGGCGCTCGATCGCAGCGGACCACCGGTCGGTCCCGGCGGCGGCGAGCCGCTCGAGGCCGGCCTGGACCCGCGCTTCGCCTCCACCGTCGAGGTCTTCGTGGACCCCACGTCGGGCCAGCGGATGCGCGTCTTTCTGGATCCACGGACCGGCGAGCGCCGCTATCGGGCGGAAGGCTGACCGGGACCTTCGGGTGACTCAGGGCGGCGAAGCGCCCATGCTATCCTCGCCGGCCGAGCCGACCGCTCTCCGACGACCCATCCAGGAGCCTCCTCCCCGACATGGCCGCTCTTCGTTCCGGTCCCGCCGCACACCCTGGGACTGCGCGCCCAGCCGTGCCGCCGCGACCCGGCCGCGCGGCTCGTGTCGAAGTCGACTTCCCGTATCTCAACCGTGAACTGGCCTGGCTGGACTTCAACGCGCGGGTCCTGTTCGAGGCCCGCGATGAACGCAATCCGCTCCTGGAGCGGGTCAAGTTCCTGTGCATCTTCGCGGGCAACCTGGACGAGTTCTTCCAGGTCCGAGTGGCCGGGCTGCGCGAACAGGTGGAAGCCGGCAAGGCGGCCCGCTCGCCCGACGGGCGGACCGCTGAGGAGCAGCTCGCAGCGATCCGCGCGCGGGTCCTCGAACTGTCCGGCGAGCACTCGGCGATCTACCTGGATGTCCGTCGCACCCTCGCCGCCGAAGGCGTGGAGTTGGTGGACTACGCCGCCATCCCGGAGCACCATGAAGCCCTCCGCCAGCGCTTCCTAGACGAGATCTTTCCGGTCCTGACGCCGCTAGCCGTCGATCCGGGCCACCCGTTCCCGTACATCTCGACGCTGAGCCTGTCGATCGCCGTCGGCCTGCGCGATCCCGCCACAGGGGAACGCGGCTTCGCCCGCGTCAAGGTGCCGCAGATCCTGCCGCGCCTCCTGGAAGTGGAGAGGTCCAGGTTCGTCCTGCTGGACCAGGTCATCGAGGAGAACCTCGACGCCCTGTTCAGCGGCATGGAGGTCCTCGAACACCACCTCTTCCGGGTGACGCGCAATGCCGACCTCGCGATCGAGGAGGACGAGGCGGACGACCTTCTGCTCGCCATCGAAGAGGAGCTCCGTCGGCGCCGGTTCGGCGAGGCGGTCCGCCTCGAGGTGGAGCGGTCCATGCCCGACGCGACGCGGACCCTGCTCCTGCGCGGCCTGGGTCTCGAGGAGGCCGACAGCTACGAGATCAGCGGCATGCTGGACCTGACCGGACTGTGGCACATCGCGGACCTCGATCGACCAGAACTCAAGATCCCGGCCTGGACGCCGGTCACCCCGCCACGGCTCATCCCACCCGACGACGACGAACCCGCCGATGTCTTCGCGGCGATCCGGGCGGGCGACATCCTCGTCCACCACCCGTATGAGTCGTTCACGGCATCCGTAGAGCGATTCATCACCCAGGCTGCCGACGACCCCGACGTCCTGACCATCAAGCAGACCCTGTATCGGACGTCCGGCGACTCCCCGCTCGTCCAGTCGCTGATCCGGGCTGCCGAGCGCGGCAAGCAGGTCGTGGTCCTCGTGGAGATCAAGGCCCGCTTCGACGAGGAGGCGAACATCATCTGGGCGCGCAAGCTGGAACGCGTCGGCGCTCACGTCGTCTACGGCCTGGTCGGGCTAAAGACCCACTCGAAGACGTCGCTGGTCGTCCGCCGCGAAGGCTCCGGGCTGCGCCGCTACGTCCACATCGGGACCGGCAACTACAACCCCAAGACCGCGCGCCTGTACGTGGACATCGGGCTGCTCACCTGTCGTCCGGAGATCGGGGCCGACGTGACGGACCTCTTCAACGTCCTCACGGGCCTCTCGCGCCAGCAGACGTTCCGCCGATTGTTGGTGGCGCCGCACAGCCTGCGCTCACGCTTCCTGGAGCTGGTCGATCGCGAGATCGCCCACGCGGGGGCCGGCCGGCACGCGCGAATCATCCTGAAGCTGAATGCGATCGTGGATGTCGCCGTCATCGAAGCCCTCTATCGCGCCTCGAACGCCGGCGTGGACATCGATCTGATCGTCCGTGGCGCCTGCTCCGTCCAGCCCGGGGTCCCCGGCGTGTCGGAGCGAATCAGGGTCCGATCGATCATCGGCGAGTTCCTCGAGCACTCTCGCATCTGGTCGTTCGAGAACGGCGGCGCGCGCGAGTGGTACATCGGCTCAGCCGACCTCATGGACCGCAACCTTGACCGTCGGGTCGAGGCCGTCGTGCCGGTCGAGGATCACGAGGCCGGGATCCGCCTCGGAGGGATCGTGGATCTGATGCTGGCCGACGAACGACGATCGTGGCAATTGAAACCGGACGGGACCTGGGTCCGCACCGAGGTCATCCTGGGTCGGAACGGCAGCGTGGATACCTTCGAGACCCTGAAGCTCGACGCGCTGGAGCGAGGGCAGGCCCTTGGCGCGCCCCACCGACCAGGGGCCGGGGTCGGCTCGCTGGATCCGCGCGCATGACCGAAACGTTCGAACCCCTCGCCGCCCCGAAGCCGGTCGAGGTCGAGCTGAAATACCGGGTGGAGTCGGTGGCCGCGGCCGAGCGATACCTGACGGCTCCGCGGCTCGGGGCGTTCGATGCCCACGAGCCGGCTCGGTCGCTGCGGATCGAGGACCGCTATCTGGACACCGACGACGGTGCGCTCGCGGGGGCCGGCTTCGCGGTCCGCCTGCGCCAGTCGAAGTCGGGCACGATCGTGTCGGTAAAATCTCTCGCGAGCTCGGAAGGCCCCGGTGGAGCCGTCCGGCGCGAGGAAGTCGAGGGGCCGGCCGATGCCGTGGCTGCGCCATCCGACTGGCCGACATCCGTCGCCCGCTCACTCATCCTGGAGCACGCGGGGACGGCTGCGCTGGTCGAGCTGGTCACGATCCGTCAGGTCCGTCGCAAGCGCCAGATCCGCGATGCAGGCACCCGGGTCGAACTGAGTCTGGACGAGGTCTCGGTCATCGTGGCCGACCGCGAGGTCGGGCGATTCGCCGAGTTGGAGGCGGAACTGAAGCGCGGTGGCGAGGATCGGCTGGCTGAGCTCGCGGCGATCTTCGACGCCGACCTCACGCTGACTCGGGCCACTGAGAGCAAGCTGGTCGCCGCGTTGGGGGTCGTCGCCGCGCACGGCGGCAACCACGTCGAGGCCGAAGTGGCGGACGCCTTCAACGAGGCCGCTACGGCGTCATCCACCGAAGACGTCGAGGCCGAGGACGAGAAGCAACTCGAGGCTGAGGCGATCGCCGCCGAGGCAGATATGGCCGAAGCGGTGGACGAGGATGACCAGCCCGACATCGACGATCTGGACGCCGTCCCGCCGGACATCGAACCCCTGCCGGACCTCGCCGAGTTCATGGCCGCGGGGAACCCGACGACGACCGATGCGGTCCTGTCGCCCGAACCGCCCGATGACGCGCGGCTGGTCGTCGGCAAGTCGCCCGGTGTCGTCGCGGACGACCACATCGCGGAGGCCGGTCGCAAGGTCCTGCGCTTTCACCTGGCCCGTATGCTCGCCCGAGAAGCCGGGACACGCGAGGGGATCGCGGCCGAAGAACTCCACGGGATGCGCGTCGCGACCCGTCGCCAGCGAGCCGCCTGGCGGGTCTTCGGCGAGTCGTTCCGCCCAGCCCGGACCAAGCGCTATCGGAACGGCCTGCGCGAGATCGCCTCGCGACTCGGCACGGTTCGAGATCTGGACGTGCTCTTGGAAGCCGTCGACGCTTACCGCGCCGACCTGCCTGTCACCGAGCGGCGCGCGTTGGAGCCGATGTTCCGCGACTGGCGCGGGCGCCGCGACGACGCTCGCGTGCTACTCGTGCGCGAGCTCGACTCCAGCCACTACCAGCGCTGGGTGGACGATTACCGCGACTTCGTGCGAACGGACGGGGCCGCAGTCATCCCGGTCTTGCCGACGCAGCCGCATCGAGTCCGCGACACGGCACCGTCGCGGATCTGGGCCGCGTACCAACAGGTCCGGGCGTACGAACCGGTCCTGCGCTGGGCGGATGTCGAGACCCTGCATGAGCTGCGCATCGCCGGAAAGTGGCTGCGCTACACGCTCGAGTTCGTCCGCGAGGCGCTCGAACCGGAAGTCACACCGCTGCTCGCCAGGGTGACCGCGCTGCAGGACCACCTTGGCCTGATGAATGACGCCGACGTGGCGGCTGGCATGGCCCGGACGTTCCTCGTCGAGCACGCCGGCGACCTTTCGACCCTGGAGAGCGCGGCGATCGGCCGCTACCTGATCAGTCGCGAGAAGGAAGTCGGCCGTCTTCGACGGTCGATCGCCGTCCCGTGGCGCGGGGTCGCCGGGGTCGGCTTCCGGCGCGCCCTCGGTCGGGTCGTCTCCACGCTTTAGTTGCCGAGCGTCGCGGTTGCCGCACGGCTGGTGTCGTCGCCTCGTTGCCGGCGAGCGTCGCCAGCGGTTGCCGCACGGCAGGTGCCGTCGTCCTGTCCCGTCGCCGCGGTGACCGCTCCGGTCCTGGAGGGACCGCGATCGTGTCGAACGTGCATGGCCACCGGCCGGATCCGACATCCCACGTCGATATCGTCGTGCTTCACGAGGAACTCGTGGACATGACGGTTCTCACAGGACTCCAGCGCGGCATCAACGGACCGCGGATCGTCAGCCGCGCCAGCCATGCGCGAGGTCGGCGAGGGAATCCCGCCACGCAACACCGGCGTGATCCGCGACCAGCACAGCACCCTCCCGGATGCCGGCGTCGGACACGCGGATCCGCGAGGTCCCGTAGCGAGTCATCAGCGCGTCCATGATGGCGGCGCCCGCCGGCAGCAGGCGCGCACGCAACGGCTTCACGAGGTGCCGTGCGACCGCCTCCTCCGCGGTCTCCCCCTCCAGGATGTCCATCGCCTCGGCGATCCTGGCGCGGGTCAGGACGAGGTCGAGCCGGGCAGCCGGGATGACCTTCAGGAGGTTCGATGCCGTCCCGCCAACAGCCACGATCTCCGCCGGGCGGGTCTCGGGGGCAGCGGCCAGCAGCGTCAGGGCCTCGGCCGTCATCGCCTCCACCTCGCGGCGCGTGGGTGGGTCGCCGCTGACATGTCGTGCCGTGAGCCGGTCGCAGCCGAGCTTCAGGCCGATCGCCCGCGGTCGCTCTGTGGGGCCCACGACACAGAACTCCGAGCTGCCACCGCCGACATCGACGATGAGTGTCTCGTCTTCCACCAGTCGGCCGGCCATGACCCCGACGACGGTCAGGTAGGCCTCTTCCTCATGCGTCAAGACGTGTAGCGACACACCGGTCCTGTGCTCGACCGCCGCGACGATCGACGCGGCATCCATGGCTCGGCGGATGGGTTCCGTGCCGACGAACGTGATGTTCGCGGCTCCAAGCCCGCGGGCGATCTCACTGTAGTGGACGAGGGCATCCATGAGACCGGCCATGGCGTCCGGCCCGAGGTGGCCGGTCGCATCCACGGTGCGGCCAAGCCCCAGGAAGACCGATTCGTCGACAAGGGGATCCAGGCGGTGGTCGCGGATGGCGGCGACCAGAAGGTGGACCGAGTTGGAGCCGAGGTCCACAGCAGCCCCGACCGTGCCTGGCGACTCGAGGGTCGTGCTCGATGGCTGATCGTCGATCACGCCGCGCCGTCAGGCCCCGCAGCAGGAGGTCGGGTCGCCGGCTTCGGCCGGGTCGTCGACGTTCGCGGCCTGGCCGCAGCCGTCATGCGGGGCTTGGCCGCGGCGGTCGTGCGAGGCTTGGCCGTAGCCGTCGTGGTGCGTGACTTCGGAGCCGGCTTGGAGGTCGTCTTCGAAGCCGCCGCCGGCTTCGTCGCCACCGGTTTCGAGCCGCGCTTCGTGACCGAGCGCGCCGCTGAACCCGCGGCCCTGGCGGCACTCCCCGCAGCCTTGGCGGCGCCGCCTGCCACCTTGGCGCCATCCGCCGCAGCGCGGGCCGTGGCAGCGCCAGCGGACTTCGCGGCACCCCGCGCCGTCTTCGCCGCAGCCATCGGGGCGCTGGCAGCCTTCCCGGCCGCGGATCCGGCCAGCGCGGCCAGCTTTTCGGTGAGGCTCGTGACCTTCTTCGCGGCGTCGTCCACCTGAAGCCGACGCTTGGCGACCTGCTTCTTGCCCTTGCTGGCTTCGGCGGTCGCCAGCTGGCGCAGCCGCTTGGCCTGCTCGCTGACCGCGGTCTCGATGCGCTGCTCGAGCCGTCGTCGTTCCTTGTCGATCGCGCCTGCGACATCCTTCGCGGACTTCGCCATGCCAGCCTCCCATCGTGCGTCCGATCGGTCGGATCCGATCGCCGCCAGTCAAGTCTGCCACTCCGGGTTCCCTGGAGTATCTCGTGCGGGATATGCTCGATGGACCATGTCACTGCTGTTGATCGGTCTCGGCGGGTTCGGGGGCGCCATCGCGCGATATGTCCTGGACGGTTTCGTCACCGAGCGTACCGGCGGTGCATTCCCGTGGGGCACGCTCGCGGTCAACCTCAGCGGCTCGTTCGTGCTCGCCTTCCTCTTCGCCCTGACCGCTGAACGAGCGATCCTGCCCGCCGACATCCGGGCTCCCGTGATGATCGGCTTCATCGGTGCGTACACGACGTTCTCGACATGGATGCTGGAATCGTGGGGCCTCCTCGAGCGAGGCGCGTATCTCGGAGCACTGGCAAATCTCGGCGGCTCGGTAGTCCTTGGCCTCGCCGCGGTCGCGGCCGGTCTCGTCATCGGGCGGGCGATCTGATGGCGGCTGAGAGGTTTACCGGGCGTTAACACGCGGGGCATCGCCCGTTCACGGACTGCCGGGATGGTACGGAGCGTCAAGCCATGGGATAGAAGCCCCGCACCCGGCCGCGCCTGAGGCGCGGCGATCTGGAGGATCATCGAGTGACCGTCACCCTTTCGAAGCGCATCGGTGCGCTCGTCCTGGCCGCGAGCTTTGCGGCCGCCGCCTGCTCCGGCAGCGGAGCCACATCCGCTCCCGGCTCCGTTGCCAGCGCCGCGCCGTCCGAGGCAGCGAGCGCCCCGGCCGAACCATTGACTGGCACGATCTCGATCGATGGCTCCAGCACGGTCTATCCCATCTCCGAGGCCGTCGCCGAGGAATTCCAGAAGGTCAACCCCGGGGTCAAGGTGACCGTCGCAGAGTCGGGCACCGGCGGCGGGTTCAAGAAGTTCTGCAAGGGCGAGACAGACATCAATGATGCGTCTCGTCCGATCAAGGAAGCCGACGATGCCGAGGGCGTTGCCTGCAAGACCAATGGGATCGGCTACGTCCAATTCCAGGTCGCGATCGACGGCCTGACCGTCGTCGTCAACCCGAGTAACACGTGGGCGACCTGCCTGACCCTCGAGCAGCTCAAGGCGATCTACGGACCCGACTCTCCTGAGAACCTGACGTGGAACCAGGTCGACCCGACCTTTCCGAATCAGCCGGTCGTGCGGTTCATGCCCGGCGCCGACTCGGGGACGTTTGACTACTTCACCGAAGCCGTCAACGGCAAGACGGACGCGTCCACGTCGTACGCCACGCAGTCCGAGGATGACAACGTCCTGGTGACGGGTGTCGCCGGCGACACGAACGCGATCGGGTACTTCGGCTTCGCCTACTACGCGGAGAACACGGACAAGCTCAAGGCCGTCCAGATCGACGGTGGCGGTGGCTGCATCGAGCCAAACGACACGACCATCGGCGACGGGACCTACAAGCCTCTCAGCCGACCGTTGTTCATCTACCCGAATACCGGGACCGCAAAGGGGTCGGCGGCGCTGAACGCGTTCGTCCGGTACTACCTGGAGAACGCGAGCACCCTGGCCGCCGAGGTGGGCTACGTCGCAGCCCCCGATAGCGTCGTCCAGCAGCAGCAGGCCGACTGGGCCTCAGCCGTCCCACAGTAGATCACCCTCCACGTCGACGACGCCCCGGCCCGGACTCGGAAACGGACCGGGGCGTCGTCTGCGTCCCAGCTCGTGCGCTACCCTTGGCGCCCGACAGACTCGAGGATCGACACCCGATGGCCGCCGCACCGATGCTGCTGACCCGCCGCCGCCCGTGGTCCGAACGGATCATCGAAGGGCTCCTGTTCCTGGCTGCCGTGCTCGGCGTCGCGACCACCGTTGGGATCGTCGTGATCCTGCTGTTCCAGACGATCCAGTTCTTCCAGATCGTCAACCCGATCGATTTCCTGACCGGGACGGAATGGTCCGCCTCGATCCAGCCGTATAAGTTCGGCGTCCTCGCCCTGGTCAGTGGCACCCTGCTCGTGGCGACCATCGCGATGGTCATCGCCGTGCCACTCGGGCTGCTGTCGGCGATCTTCCTGTCCGAGTACGCGTCGATCAGGGTCCGCACCGCGGTCAAGCCGGTCCTCGAGACCATCGCCGGCATCCCGACCATCGTCCTGGGCTTCTTCGCCATCAACTTCCTGGCGCCGGACATCCTCAAGGCGATCTTCGGCAATGGGATCGGAATCTTCTCCGCCTTGTCCGGCGGCATCGTCGTCGGGATCCTGATCACGCCACTGATCGCGTCCATCTCGGAAGACGCCATGCGCGCCGTGCCGCGCGGACTGCGGGAAGGGGCGTACGCGCTCGGCGCGACGAAGTTCGAGGTGACCCGCAAGATCGTCCTGCCGGCGGGGATCTCGGGGATCATGGCTTCCATCATCCTTGCCATGAGCCGGGCGGTCGGCGAAACGATGGCTGTCGTGCTGGCCGTCGGGACGCAGCCGCAGTTCTCATTCAACCCCTTGGAGAGCGTCCAGACGATGACCGCCTTCATCGTCCAGATCGTCCAGGGCGAGACGCCCCAGGGCTCGGTCCAGTTCCTGTCGTTGTTCGCCGTCGCGATGGTCCTGTTCGTGATGACGTTCGCGCTGAACCTGGTCAGCGCCTGGTTCGTTCGCCGTCACCGGCAGGTGTATTGATGGCCGCGACGAACGCGCTCCCAGCCGGCGCTGCTGCCCCGCGGCTCGAGCCGACGCTCATGCGCCGGAAGTTGAGCGGCACGCTGTTCTACGGTGCCTGCCTGCTGGCGATCGTCATCTTGATCGTGGCACTGCTCGTCCTGCTGCTGGACGTGCTGGTCAAGGGCCTGCCGTGGTTGGACCTGGATTTCATCACCGGCGTGCCGTCGCGTCGACCGGCCCAGGCCGGGATCATGCCGGCCATCATCGGCTCCATCGAACTGGCGATCATCGTGGCGGCCGTGACGTTCCCGCTGGGGATCGGGGCGGCGGTCTATCTCGCCGAGTACGCGTCCGACAGCCGCGTGACTCGCTTGCTCCAGACCAACATCAGCAACCTCGCTGGTGTGCCGTCGATCATCTACGGCATCTTCGGCCTGGCCATCTTCGTCCGCCTGCTGGGCTTCGGGCCCGTCCTGTTCTCCGGCGCGGCGACACTCGCGCTGGTCATCCTTCCGCTCGTCATCATCGCCAGCATCGAGGCACTGCGCGCCGTCCCGCAGGGTCAGCGCGAGGGCGCCTACGCCCTTGGCGCCAGCCGCTGGCAGATGGTCCGAGGGTCCGTCCTGCCGGCCGCGGCGCCGGGGATCCTGACCGGGATCATCCTGGCCATGGCCCGCGCGATCGGCGAGGCCGCACCGCTGGTCGTCGTCGGGGCCGCCGCGTTCGTGACGTTCCCGCCGCAACCGTTCGAAGGCGGATTCACGGTCCTGCCGATCCAGATCTTCAACTGGGCACAACGGCCGCAGGCCGACTTCCAGGGGATCGCCGCAGCAGCGATCATCGTCACCCTGTTCCTGATCTTCGTGCTGAATCTGCTTGCGCTCATCGTTCGGGCCCGCCTGTCCAGGCACATCCAGTGGTAGAGGAGTCACCCTTGAACGCCGCCCAGGCGGGATCCACGCTCGACGCCCCGGCCGACGGCCGATCCTCCCCTCCGCCAGCTCCCCCATCGACGCCCTCGATCCGGATCGCGACCGAGCCATCGACCAACGACGCAGCGGGACCGGGCTTCGCCGCCGGGCCAGCAGTCATCGAGTTGGCCGGCGTGTCGCTCTACTACGGCTCGTTCCGGGCCGTGCGGGATGTGGACCTGCGCATCGAGAAGCAGCGCATCACCGCCCTGATCGGACCGTCCGGCTGTGGCAAGACGACGATCCTGCGCACGATCAACCGGATGAACGACCTGGTGCCGAGTTTCCGCGCCGAAGGTCGGATCAGTCTGGACGGCCAGGATCTCTTCGCGAAGGGCGTTGATCCAGTCGCCGTTCGACGTCGCATCGGGATGGTCTTCCAGAAGCCCAATCCGTTTCCCAAGTCCGTGTTCGAGAATGTCGCGTTCGGCCCGCGGCTGAACGGCTACAAGGGCGACATGGCTGAGCTGGTCGAGCGCAGCCTTCGGCGGGCTGCCCTGTGGGACGACGTGAAAGACAAGCTCAAGCAGTCCGGGATGGCCCTGTCCGGCGGCCAGCAGCAACGCCTGTGTATCGCCCGGACCATCGCAGTCGATCCCGAGGTGATCCTCATGGATGAGCCATGTTCTGCCCTGGACCCACGCTCCACGCTCCAGATCGAGGAACTGATGGCCGAACTCAAGCGCGACTACACCATCGTGATCGTGACCCACAACATGCAGCAGGCGGCCCGTGCGTCGGACACGACCGTCTTCCTGACGATGGGCGACGATCGCGCGGGCTATGTCGTGGAGCATGGCGAGACCATGGGGATCTTCACGAATCCGCAGCACCAGTTGACCGAGGACTACGTGTCCGGTCGGTTCGGCTGAGGGAGAGGGCCTGATGACCGACGACACGCGCACCACTGGAACGGGCGTGAACGACCAGGTCGACGCCATCGTGGATCGGTCCGTGACGCACGCACCGTCCCATGCTACCCAGGCGTCGCGCGAGGCCCTGGACGCCCAGGAAGCGGCCATCCGCGACGCCGTCCTGCGCATGGGCACGCTGGTCGAGGCCGCCATCCGCCAGGCCAGCCGAGCGCTCGAGGCGCACGATGCGGCGATGGCCCTTGAGGTGATCGAGGGCGACGCCGTCATCAACGACGCACAGCGAGCGGTGTCGCGCCTGATCTCGGTCGTGATCGCCACCCAGGGCCCGGTGGCCCGTGACCTGCGTTACCTCCTGACACTGGACCACGTGACCTACGAGCTGGAACGGATGGGCGACCACGCGGCGTCCGTCGCCAAGCAGGTCCTGAAGCTGGCTCCGGAGCCGCCGCTCGATGGCTACGTCCACCTGCCGGAGATGGCGGAGCGGGCGGCGATACTCGTCCACGGCGTCCTTCGCGCGCTCGTCGAGTCGGACGCGATCCGTGCCCGCGAGGTGGCCGTCGAAGATGACGAGATCGATCGCCTGTACCACGCCACCTTCGACAAGGCGATCGAGCTGATGCGCCAGGATCCGGGCAACGTGGAACGCGGGACCCGCATCGTGATCGCGTCACATTACCTGGAACGGATCGGCGATCGCGCCACGAACGTGGCGGAGGACATCGTCTACCTCGTGAGTGGCGAGGTCGAGGACCTGAACCCATGACGAGTGACATCGGTGGTGCCGCTCCGATCCGGGTGCTCGTCGTGTGCACCGGGAACTCGGCCCGCAGCGTCCTGGCCGAGGCGCTCCTCCGAACCCACGGTGGCGCGGCGTTCGAGGTCCATAGCGCCGGCACCCACCCCAAGGGGATCAACCCGCTGACCATGCGCGTCCTGGCGGACGCCGGCATCGATGCGACCTGGGCGCGATCCAAGTCGGTCGACGAGTTCGCCGGACGATCGTTCGACTACGTCATCACGGTCTGCGATGAGGCGCGGCAGGCGTGCCCGGTGTTCCCGGGTGACGGCACGCGACTCCATTGGGGGTATGAGGATCCGGCTGCCGCCGAGGGCACCGACGCCGAGAAGCTCGCGGTCTTCCGGCGCGTTTTCACCCAGCTGGGCGAGCGGATCCACCAGTTCATCACGCTGGCCACGCGAGAACGGGTAGCGGCGCGCGCGTCATGACAGACCTCGAACCGATCCGGGCCGTCCAGCTTCATCTCCTGCGACATGCCCACGCAGGCGACCCGTTCGCCTGGGATGGACCTGACGAGGCCCGGCCACTGTCCCCTCGCGGCGAGCGTCAGGCGGACCGGCTGGGGCGGTTCCTGGCCGGGCTCAGGTTCCGGACGGACGGCGTCATCACCTCGCCCAAGGTGCGCGCCGCCCAGACGGCGGAGATCGTCGCAGCATGCCTGGGCGTTCCGGTCGGCACCGACGACCGCCTTGGCGGCGACGTGGGGCTTAGCGCGCTCGACGCGATCCTGCGCGATGCGGGCGACCCGTCAGCGCCGATCCTCGTCGGCCACGACCCGGACTTCAGCGACCTGGTCGTCAAGTTGTGCGGCGGCCTGGGTGTACCGATGCGCAAGGGCTCGTTCGCCCGGATCGACGCGGACCGACCGTTCGAGCCAGGTCGCGGCACCCTCCGTTGGCTGATACCGCCGGACCTCCTGAAGCCCGAGCGCTAAGCGTCGGCGACCGGCTGCCACGTCGTCCCCGCCGGTGTCGGGCGCGTCGCCCCGCTGCGGTGGGACTGCTGCTCGAGCGCCCTCAGCCGGCTCCGGCCGTCACGAACGATGGCGCGTCGTCGTCGCCCGCGATCAGCGGGAACGGCAGCGCGATGGGGTCGGTCGCGAGGCGGCTGACCCCGTGCTCGTCGAAGCGGTCCAGGCCCAGGTTCGTGACGTCGATCAGGTCCGTCCGTCCGCGCAGTGCGAGGTCCGTCGCGACGCGGGCGACGCCCGGACCCCACATCATGCCGTGGCCGCCCGGTGAGGCGACCGTGACGCCGTCGATCGGTGAGCCGTCCGTCGTGAGGCCGGGCCCAAGGATCGGCATGTGGTCCGGCGTGTAGTCGATGGTGGCCACCCAGATCTTGCGCAAGCCAAGGCCCTTCGTGAGCGGCACCAACGTGCCGAGCCGCTCGCGCATCCGCTCATGGAACGCCCAGTCGATCTGGCGCGCCTCGCCGGGCGTCTCGTCGGGGTCGCTGTAGCCGAACAGGAGACCACCTTCCTCGAGCCGCCAGTAGAGACCCTCCCCGATGTCGAAGACCATCGGCATCCGCTCGAGGTCGAACGCCGGGTGCGGCTCCAGGACGCAGACCGTGTGACGGGCGGCACCGGCCGGGATGCGGATCCGGGCGACCTTGCCCACGGCCCGAAGGCTCGGCCCACCGGTCAGCAGGACCCGTTCCGTGTCGATCGTGCCGGCCGAGGTGTGGACGCCGGTGAGGCGCTGTCCCCCACCCGCCCGAGATTCCGTGCGAAGGCCCGTGAAGGCCGTCCGCTCGCGTAGCTCCACGCCCGCCGCCTGCATCGCGAGCGAGTACGCGCGGACATTCCTGGGCGGGTCGATCGCACCGTCTGTCCCGATGTACGAGCCGCCGCGATGGCCGTTTGGCGCGAGCGTGATCGCTGTCTCGGCGGCGTGGGCGGCGTCGAGCCAGACCGCATCCAGACCGGCCGCCTGCTGCATCGTCAGCCGCTCCCGGCCGGCCCGCTCGTCGTCGTCGGTGACCGCGAGGATGAGGTAGCCCAGCT
Organism: Candidatus Limnocylindrales bacterium; assembly: GCA_046593725.1. GTDB lineage: Bacteria > Chloroflexota > Limnocylindria > Limnocylindrales > CSP1-4 > SPCO01. Next base: position 17,914 of record JBKJQY010000036.1, on the reverse strand, counting down.
CGCAGAACCCGGAGTCCGTCCCGTAGGCCGCCGCCTGTCCGTTGTAGAAGTCGATGGTCCAGCGGCCGAGGGCCACAGTGGCCGGCGTCCCGCCCTGTGCCCGGACGATGCCGGCGGCCCGTGACGAGGCACCCATCCCGGCCAGCCCGCGCTCCAGCACCACCGTCCGCTTGACGCCGTCCGCCGCCGCGAAGACCGAGGCCCAGCCGCCGACCGTGCCGGCGCCGACGACGACGAGATCCGCCTGATCAGTCACGAGTGCGCCTCCTGTCCGCCGGGTAGGTCGTTGTCGGCGTGTCGCCGCAGGATAGGCCTGCCGACGATGCCCGACAGGGACCGTCGCACGCTTCGGGCCGGCTACCCATCGAGCGCGGCGTCCTCCACGCAGACCGCGGACACGCCAAGGTTCGCGAGGCGATCGAAGGTCGCGCGGTCGCGGACGGTGTAGGCGGCCACTTCCAGGCCGGCACCCCGGGCGCGGCCCATCGCCGCGACGTCGATCGACTCCCACCACGTGGCGATGCCGATGCAGCCGAACTCGATCGCTCGATCAAGATCGACGTCGCCAAGCGTCTCGCTGTTGAGCCAGCGCGACCAGCTCGGGGCGAGCCGGGCGATCTTGAGCAGCGCCGCATCGTGGAAGGAGCTGAGGACGGCGCCGGTCAGCTCCGGGCCTCGGCCGGCCGCGAGGATCTCGATGATGCCTGGCCCGGGCACCGTCTTGAGCTCGATATCGAGGAACGCCCGACGATCCGCTGCCTCGAGAACGGCCGCGAGGGTCGGCACGCCCAGCGCGCCCAGCGCGACGGCCGTCAGGTCCGCGACGGCCCCGGGATGGCCCTGCACGCGCTGGAGCGTCTCGTCGTGGAGGATCACCGGCACGCCGTCCGACGAGCTCCGGACATCGAATTCGAGACCGTCGCAGGCCGCGACCGCCATCGCCGCCCGCATCGCCTCCAGGCTGTTCTCCGGCGCGGCGCGCCAGTCGCCGCGATGCGCCAGGCGCAGGGTCCGACCCACGTTCCGCATCGTTAGCCGATCTCGAGGTGCGCCGCGATCCCCACGTGATCGCTCGGATAGAGCGTCGGATCCTCCGGGTCCGGACGATCGAAAACGAGCCGGCAATCCGCCACGCGCACGGCGCCCGTGACCCAGATGTAGTCGAGGCACTCCGGACTGCCGTCCGTGTCCATCGCCGGTGCTTGCAGGCCGGACGGCCAGGTCACGGCTGGATCGGACCCGTTCGCCTCCGCAAAGGCGGACCGGTAGCCATAGGCGAGCATCCGGGCGGCGGTGGGTTCGGCGGGGTCCGCGTTGAAATCGCCGAGCACGATCCGGGCATCGGCGATCGGAGCGTCGTCCAGCCACTCCAGCAAGGCCCGGGTCTGCCCGTCGCGCGCGGCTTCGTCGGGACCCAGGTGATGGAGGTGGGTGACGACGATCAGCACCGTCGACCCGTTCGGGAGGCGCACGACCGACCTGTGCGCAGCCCGGTTGAGACCCAACTCAATGCGTTCGACGTCCGTGGCGACCAATGGTTCGCGCACGAGCAGGCTGTTGCCGTACTCCGGCCGACCCGCCCAGCCTCGCACCGCGCCATAACGCCCCTCGCCGGCAGCCCCGATCAGGCGGTCCTGCTGCATGACATACACGACCTCCTGGAGCCCGAGCAGGTCAGGCTGGAGGGCGGCCATGTCGGCCAGGATCAGCGGCAAACGTTCGTGCCAGCGGTCCGCGAGGTTGAGGATGTTGAGCGTGGCGACGTGGAGTCGATCCATCGGGCTTCCTCGAGTTCGACGGGCTCAGGTGGGTAACGAGAACGAGAACGTGGATCCGACGCCTTCGGTGGAGTCCACCCAGATCCGGCCGTGGTGCTGTTCGATGACGTGACGGGCGATGGCGAGACCCAGGCCCGTCCCACCGGCTTCGCCACGGACCCGGGCACGATCCACCTTGTAGAACCGTTCGAAGATGCGCTCCTGCGCCGCGCGCGGGATGCCGACGCCATGGTCTGTCACCCATACGACGACCGTCTCGCCGGATGCGCGGACCGTGACGATGACGTCGCCGCCATCGGGACTGAACTTGACGGCGTTGTGGAGCAGGTTGATCAGCACCTGGCCGAGTCGTTCGGGGTCGCCGCGGACCGTGGGCACGGCCGCCGGCACCTCGACCATGATCGCGACGCCCTGTCGTTCGGCGAAGAGGCGGAGTCGTTCCGCGCTCTCGGCCGCAAGTCGGCCCAGGTCGACATCTTCCAGCGGGCCCAGACTGCTGCCGCTCTCGATGCGGGAAAGGTCCAGGAGTTCGCTCACCATCTGGACCAGGTGACCCGTCTCGACCTCGATCTTGCCGATCCGATCGCGCATCTTCGGCGGCAGGACGTCGCCGACCGCGTCGGCCTCCCGGGTCAGCGTTTCGGCGAGGAGGCTGACGGTGGTCAGCGGCGTGCGCAACTCATGCGACAGGTTGTCGATGAACTCGGTCCTGATCCGCTGGAGCCGGCGCAGCTCGGAGACGTCCGACATGACGAGCGTGACGCCTTCGCTGGCCGCCCGCGTGGCACGGACGACAATGACCTGGCCGTCGGCATCGGCATTCCGGACCTCACCGACCGCAGTGCCGTCGGCGATCGCGTTCATGGCGATGGCCTCAGCGGCTGGATCGAGGAAGACCTGGATGAGGCTCCGGCCGACAAGCCCCTCCAGCGGGCGTCCGAGCAGGGCCGCCGCCGCGGGATTGGCCCGTCGGACATGCAGGGTCGCGTCGACATCGAGCAGGCCTGCATCGAGCGAGTCCGCGAGCGCCTCGCGCGACTGGCGGCGCTCGATCCGAGCCTGGTCAAGGCCGGCCTGACGGTCCGTCGCAACGGCGTCGGCAAACGCGGCATGCGCCGCGGTCCGTCGCCAGAGCACCATCGCAGCGACGGCAACGATGACAGCCGACCAGAAGGCCAACGCCCAAAGATCCATGACGCGAGCATCGCATACGGGCGACCCGGCCGGAAGCCGGCGGAACCTGTGCCTGAGCCTATGGGCTGTGGCGAACGCGCGGCGCGGGACGCGACTTCGGCACGAGCCAACGCCGCCACGGTGCCATAGCCCGTTCCCACTCCCGTTCCGGGAAGCGGTGATGCAGCACGAGCAGATGAGCGCAGCGTGCGGCAGCCCGCCGGGCGCGCTGCAGAGCAGCGCCATCCAGGTGGTCGGACCGGACGGCGACCGCAGCATCCATCGCCGCCAGTTCCGACGACACGCGCAACCCGTCCTCGTCATCGAGCGAGACGTCGTCCGGCCATGGCGCTTCGCCAAGGCGCTCCAGCGTCCCGCTGGCGGCGAGGGCTCGGGCTTCGTTCTCGGTCAGGGTGGCCAGCCGTTCGAGGAGCGCCAGCATTTCGGCGCCGTTCGGGCCGTACCGTGGCTGACCGACAGCCGCCTCCCAGCCACGCATCAGCCGCTCGCGGGTCCGGGCGCGGAACGGCTCGCTCAGCAGCTCGTCCAGGTCCGGTGCGAGGATGAGTTCCGCGGCGTAGGCGAGGACCGCGTCGCGGATCCCCGTCCGTTCCGCCTCCGAACCGAGACGCCGGATCGCCTCATGGCCGGTCGAGTCCAGCACGGCGAGACGCTCCGGCGCGATGAACCGGCGGATGGTCGCGACAAACGCGATCGGCGTCGGATCTGCCAAAGCCAGTCGATCCAGCTCGTCCACGGTCAGGACAAGGATGCGATCGAGCACGCGCGCGATGGCATCGGCCGGCTCGGGTGAGCGCTGCCGGACGGACCCCCGGTCTGCCGACCCCCGTGGCTGGTACGCCCCATCCCGCGGACCGCCTCGTCCGCGTCCGCCCGCCAGTCCACGCTCGCGGTCGTAGTGCGCCCGCAGACCCGGATCGCTCAGCCAGTCATGGGCGACGTTGATGCGCTTGGCCGTGTCGAGGCTCTCGGGACCCGCGACATCGGGATGGTGTCGCCGCAGGAGCGCACGCCACGCAAGCTCGATCGCCTCCGGGCTGGCGGTCGAGGGGACCTCCAATCGCGCGTACAGGTCATCGGCGGGGAGCGTCGGGCGTGGCGGCACGCGGCACATCGTAGTGGCGCACGGCACGGACGACCGCTACGCTGCGAGTCGGGGCTGCGAACGCACACATCCCACGACGCCCGCGACCGAGAGGGATCGACGAGATGAGTTTCCTGCAACGAGCCAGGGAGGCGGCCGAGAGCGCCGCGGATCAGGCCAAGAAGGTCGCCGGCGAGGCAGCCGGAGCCGCTGGTCAGGTGGCCTCCCAGGCAAACCGGACCGCCCACGACCCAGCTACCCAGGAAAAGCTCAGCCGTCAGACTCGCGAGGCGGTCGGGCTGGCAAAGCGGGGCGTCTCGACGATCGTCGAGCGGATCGATCCGGGCACCCTGGCTGAGCTGATCATCAAGGCGACGGCACTGCAGGAGATGACCAACGACGCACTTCGCAAGAAGCGCTCACCGTACCGGATCTCGGAGATCAGCATCGCCGCCTCCATCCCGCCGGGGGTCACCTTTGCCATCGCCCGCGGCGACGACAAGGACGAGCCGATCCCCGTCGGCGAGGTCTCGTCGGAACAGCTGGTGGAGACGCTGCCCGTGTCGGACGAGTCGATCGTGGCCCTCGACGGCACCAAGTTGGACGATGCCCAGATCGCAGCCGCCCGGGCCGAACTGGCCAAGGACGATTAGGCCAGGAGAGCCTCCACCTCGGCGATCGAGCGGGCGGATCGCTCGCCGGTCGCTCGATCGGTGACCTCGACCCCACCAGCCGCCAGCGAGCGCGGACTCACGGTCAGGATCCAGGGCATGCCCAGGAGTTCGGCGTCCGTGAACTTGACGCCGGGCGACTCGTCGCGGTCGTCCCACAGGATCTCGTGCCCGGACTCGATGGCGAACGCGTGCAATCGTTCAGCGGCGTCTGTCACGGCGGGGTCCTTGGCCGCGCCGATCGTGACCAGATGGGCGGCATATGGCGCCACCTCGGCCGGCCAGACGATGCCCTTTTCATCGTGGTGCTCCTCGACGATGCAGGCGACGTTGCGCCCGATCCCGATCCCGTACGAACCCATGACGATGGGGCGGGCGATGCCGTCTTCGCCGAGATACGTCGCCCCGGCGGCGGAGGTGTATTTCGTCCCGAGCTTGAAGATGTTGCCGACCTCGATCCCGTTGCGCAGCATGACCGGCTTCCCGCACGCGGGGCACGGGTCGCCTTCCTGGGCGTTGGTCAGGTCCGCGACGATGTCCGCGCTGAAGTCACGGCCGGCGTTGACGTTGCGGAAGTGGAAACCTTCCTTATTCGCGCCGGCGATCAGGTTGGCGGACGCCGCAACGACGTCGTCGATGACGACGGTGGTGTCGTGTGCACCGATGGGTGAGCCGTAGCCCGGCTCCATGCCAGCGGCCTTGATCTCCTCGATGGTGGCCGGTCGGATCCCGCCGGTCGCCGCGACGGCATTGACCAGCTTGGTCTCGTTGACCTCGTGGTCGCCGCGGACGATGGCCGTGATGAGCCGACCGTCTCCGGTCGTGAAGAACGCGGCCTTGGCGGTCCGGTCGGCCCCGACACCCATGAATGCGGCCAGCGACGCGATGGTGGTCGTGCCGGGCGTCTCCACGAGCTCCAGCGCCTGAGCGTCCTCGGCGGGTGCGGGTGCGCGCGGGATGACCGCGACCTGCCGGTTGGCGGCGTAGTCGCACGACTCGCACAGGACCAGAACGTCCTCGCCGGCCGGGTTGAGGACCATGAACTCGTGAGCCTGGCTGCCGCCCATCATCCCGACATCGGACGAGACGGCGATCGTCTTGAGTCCCAGGCGCTCGAAGATGCGAACGTACGCACCGTGCTGGGCCCAGTAGCTGACGTCAAGTCCGGCTTCGTCGCGATCGCAGCTGTAGGCGTCCTTCATGACGAACTCGCGGACGCGGATGAGTCCGCCGCGCGACCTGGGCTCGTCGCGGAACTTGGTCTGGAAGTGATAGACCATCATCGGGAGCTGGCGGTACGACTTGACGACGTCGGCCAGGAGCAGCGCCACGACCTCCTCGTGGGTCATCGCGAGGACCATGTCGCGGCCGTTGCGATCCTTGAAACGTCCCATCTCGGGCCCGATGGCGTCGTAGCGACCGCTGAGGCGCCAGACGTCGGCCGGGTGCACGACTGGCATCTCCATCTCCTGCGACCCGATCCGCTCCATCTCCTCGCGGATGACCTGCTCCACGCGCTGGTTCACGCGGAATCCCAGGGGCAGCAGCGAATAGATCCCCGAGCCCAGCTGGCGGACATAGCCGGCACGCTGGAGTAGCCGATGGGACGGCATCTCGGCATCGGCCGGGTCGTCGCGGAGGGTCGTGAAGAAAAGACGAGAGAGTCGCATGGGCGCAAGGATAGCCGCCAGCCGTTGCCGAGCGCCGAGCAGGGGCCGAACGGTCCGCGCATCGCGCACCCAAAGGCCTTCGCGAACCGTGGCGTGTGCCGTTACCATCCGTGGGCACTGGCACCGTCGATCAGGGTCGCGGGTCCGCCCATCATCGAATACTCGAGAGGTCTCCGCGTTTGGACGGCGTCACCGCCATGCTCGTCATCGTCGTGCTCCTGGCCATCGCGTTCGACTACGTCAATGGGTTCCACGATACGGCCAACGCCATCGCGACCTCCGTCGCGACGCGGGCGCTCTCGCCGCGCAACGCGATCTTCATGGCGTCCGCGTTCAACTTCATCGGGGCGTTCGCCGGCACGGCCGTGGCCAAGACCATCGGGAGTGGCCTGGTCAACGAAGAGACGACGACGCTGGTCGTCGTGGCCGCCGCCCTGATCGGGGCGATCATCTGGAACGTGATCACCTGGTGGCTCGGCCTGCCGAGTTCCAGCAGCCACGCATTGATCGGAGGCCTGTTGGGCGCCACGATCATCGCGGCCGGGACCGGCGCGCTCAACGTCAACGGGATCATCAACAAGGTCCTCATCCCGATGTTCACGTCGCCCTTGCTCGGCTTCACCATCGCCTTCGCGTTCATGATCTTGCTGTACTGGATCTTCCGCGGCTCGAAGCGCAAGCCGATGGCCCTCCGGTTCCGCAAGCTGCAGGTCTTCTCGGCCGCGTTCATGGCCTTTGCTCATGGCTCCAACGACGCCCAGAAGACGATGGGCATCATCACCCTGGCCCTGTTCACGGCAGGCGTCATCCCCGACTTCACGGTCCCGACGTGGGTCATCATCGTGTCCGCGACGGCGCTCTCCCTGGGGACCGCGGTGGGCGGCTGGCGGATCATGCACACGATGGGCCAGCGGGTCGCCAAGCTCGAACCCGTGCATGGCTTCGCGGCAGAGACCACGGCGGCCAGTATCCTCCTGACCACCGCCCACTTCGGGATGCCCGTCTCCACGACCCAGGTCATCTCGAGCGCGATCATGGGCGTCGGCTCCAGCCAGGGGGTCCGCCACGTCCGCTGGGGTGTCGCCCGCCGGATCCTCATCGCGTGGGTCCTGACGATCCCCGCCGCAGGGCTCATCGCCGCTACCGCTTGGGCCATCCTGAACGCGCTGGGAGCCTCCTGATCATGAACCGCTTCGCCTGGACGACCTCGATCGACCCCACCATCGCCACGATCCATCCGGAGGGACCACGATGAGTTTTCGCCTGCTGCCCAAGGACCCAAGGTTCTTCGACCTGTTCATCGCCGACGGTGAGAATCTTGCCGCAGCGGCGACGGCCCTCCACGAGATGGTCGATCAGTACGACCGGCTGGAGCAACGGGTCGCCAACATCCAGGCGCTCGAGAAGCGGGGCGACGAGATCGACCGCGAGGTGACCCAGAAGCTCGAGGACGCGTTCGTCACCCCGTTCGACCGCGAGGACATCCACGAGCTCGTGTCGCGCCTCGACGACGTCGTGGACGGGATCCAGTCGGTCGCGGAGACCTTCGTGATCTACGGCGTGGTAGCACCGACGCAGGAGTCGAAACGACTCGCCGCGATCCTCGATGCGCAGGGCGCGGAGCTCTCGGCGGCGCTGGGCAAGCTCGATGGCCTCAAGGACCTTGAGCGACACTTCCTGGCGGTCCATGAGCTCGAGAATGAAGCCGACGGCGTCTCTCGGGCCGCGATGGCCCGGTTGTTCCACGACGCGCAGGATCCGCTCGAGGTCATCAAGTGGCGCGACCTGTACACGGGCCTGGAGAACGCCATCGATGCTGCCGAGGACGCCGCCGAGGCCATGGAGCGGATGTACCACAAGGCGAACTGACCCGAGGCGGCGGCGGTGTACGGCGGCGCGGACAACGTCGGTGCGCGACCGGTCCCCTCATGAACGGTCCGGACCGAGTTCCAGCCACCTGAGCGCGTAGGCGAGACCGGTCGCGCCGGCCAGCGTCGCTTCGCGGCGATAGGAGGCCGCGAGCGATCGGCGGCTCCGGATCGGCTCGAGCTGGTCGCGCACGAACGACACGTCGGCTTCGCGCGACCTGTCGTCCACTCGACGGCCGCGGATCAGGCGAGGAGCGTCCCGCGCCAACACCCGTTCAGGCGCCGGCGCGAGAGCAGGAGCGGGAGTGCCGCCGTCGGGGAGGAGCTCCGTGGGCGGCCGGGAGATGCCGATCGACGTCCTGCCGCCGTTCCGGGACCCTCGCATCGGGGCCGGTCCGGGCGGGCGAGTGGCGATCGACATGCCCGCAGTCTGCGAGGCCCACATCAACGGATCCGCATCGCCAGGTCAACGTGTGGTTGGCGGCGTGCCGCGTTCGGACATGCTCCGCTTCGTGTCAGATAGCGGCCGCTGTCGTCTTGGTCAAGGATCCGCTGGTGGGTCTGCCTGGACGCGGCGCCATCCACGCTCGCGATCAGGTCGTGGCGACCTCTGCCACCATCGCGACGCGGTCCACCACGAGGCCGGTGCGTATCTGGCACGACCCGCGCGCGGCTATGCCCCAGGCCTCAGGCGGGACGTCGGAACAGGTAGCCAACGCCGCGGACGGTGTGGATGAAGGCCGGATGACCCGGATCGGCTTCGATCTGGCCACGTAACCAGTGGACGTGCACGTCGACGGTCCGCGTCTCACCGGCGTAGTCGTAGCCCCAGACCTTTTCGAGCAACTGGTCCCGGGTGAACGCCTGGCCGGGATGGCGGATCAAGAAGGCCAGCAGCTCGAAAGCCTTGGGCTTGACCGGCAGGGCCTGGCCGTCGCGCAACAACCGATGACCGCCCAGGTCCACCTGCACGTCACCAAGGTCCACGACCACTGGCGCCCCCTCTACGATGACCGCCCGGTCGGAACGGCGGAATTGCGCCCTGACCCGTGCTGAGAGTTCACGCAGGCTGAATGGCTTCGTAACGTAGTCGTCGGCCCCGAGCTCGAGGCCCACGACCTTGTCCAGCTCGGAATCCTTGGCGGTCAGCATGACGATCGGCACACCGGATTCAGCGCGGATGATGCGACAGACCTCGACGCCGGACAGCTCGGGGAGCATCAGGTCCAGCAGGATCAGGTCCGGCGCCTCGGCGCGGAACCGAAGGAGTGCCTCGCGACCGTCGGCAGCCGAGATGACCCGGAATCCGTCGGCCTCGAGCGCATCGACGAGCGTCTCGCGGAGCGTGGGTTCGTCATCGACGACGAGGATCGTGCGTGGCATCCAGCCTCAGGATAGCGACTCGTGTTAACGGCTCGTTTGCGAACGCTCGACCCGGACCCATGCACGGTCGCAACCAGCGCACTTCACTGGCCGCTGGCATCGGCGCTGAGTGCGATCGGCGTCAGTCCGGGATGGCTCGCGGGCGCCGGACGATCATCGCATCCGCACGCGTCATCCCGAGCCGCTCATAGAACGGGACCAGCTCCGGATCACAGGTGAGATCCACCATGTAGCGTTCGCCTAGCTCGGTGAGCATCCGCTTCACGAGCGTCGTCCCGATGCCCCGACCCTGATACGCCGGTATCACCTCGAGCAGCGGGATCGATGCCGCCAGAACACCATCCGAAAGCGCCGTGATGAACCCGACCACGCGACCGCCCGCATCATCGTCCAGGGCGACGACCACGGCATGACTGCCACGCAGGATCCGGCGATGGAGCGCCGCTGTCGGAGGATCCGGCCAACCGAACCAGAAGCCGGCCAGATCGGCCTCGTCGATGCCGTCGAGTGAGGCCGTGTAGCGGATCATCCCGCCGCCACTCCGAGCATCGCGAGTGCCCGATCCAGCCGGGCGAGTGTCCGATCGCGACCGAGGGCGACCAACGTCTCGAACAGCGGCGGAGTCGCGGTCCGACCCGTCACGGCAACCCGGATGGCCATGAACAGGTCGCCGGCCTTCCAGCCGCGGGCCTCGGCGAGCGCACGCAGGGGCGGCTCCAACTCGTCGGCTTCGAAGGAGACCTCTCCGACCGCGGCGATCGCCTCGCGCGCAGCGCCCAGGCCCTCCACGGTCGTGGCCGCGTCCCAGCGCTTGGGAACAAGCATGGCGCCATCCAGGGGGACCTCGTCCACCCACAGGAACCCCACCAGGTCCCCCACCGCACCCAGGGTCGGCAGCCGCTCGGTGATGATCGGCAGGAGGCTGCGCACCTCGTCGTCCGCCGGCATCGTGTCGATCCGGCCCGCGACCAGGTCCGCCTCGATGAACGGCCGCAGTCGATCGACCAGGTCATCCGGCTCGAGCCGCCGGATCCACTGGCCATTGAGCCACTCGAGACGTTCGCGATCGAACACGGCGCCACCCTTGTGGACCGCCCCGATGTCGAACCGCTCGGCGATCTCGTCGACCGAAAGGACTTCCTCCTCCGTGCCCGTCGCCCAGCCCAGGAGGGCCAGGTAGTTGACCAATGCCTCGCGGATGAAGCCCTGCGCGATGTAGTCCGACACCGCCGTCTGGCTCTTGCGCTTGCTCATCTTCGAGCGGTCCGGGTTGAGGATCAGCGGCAGGTGGGCGAAGCGCGGCACGGGATAGCCGAGCGCCCGGAACAGCAGGATGTGCTTGGGGGTATTGGAGAGGTGGTCTTCGCCGCGGATGACGTCCGTGATGGCCATCGCGGCGTCGTCCACGACCACACAGAAGTGATAGAGCGGGGTGCCGTCGCCACGAACGATGACGAAGTCCCCACCCAGATTCGAGACGTCGAACTCCACGCGGCCGCGGACGATGTCATCGAAGGCGACCAGGCCGGCCCCGACACGGAACCGCAGGGCGCCCGGCCGGCCATCGGCGATCCGGGCCACGCGCTCCTCCACGGTCAGCGCCGCACACCGCCCGACGTACTTCGGCGGCAGCTTGGCCGCTTCCTGGGCGGCCCGGTCGGCGGCCAGTTCCTCGGGCGTGCAGTAGCAGGGATAAGCCTGATCGATCGCTAGCAGGCGCTCCGCGGCGGCCGCATACGACGGCAGGCGCTCCATCTGCCGATACGGCGCGTACGGTCCGCGGGCCGCCTCGCCGGCGACTTCGGGGCCTTCGTCCCAGGTCAGGCCCAGCCAGTGCAGCCCGTCGAGGATGTCCTTCTCGAACTCGACGGTGCTGCGCGCAACGTCCGTGTCCTCCAGCCGCAGGACGAACGTCCCGGCCGTGTGCCGAGCGTGCAGGTAGTTGAACAGGGCAGTCCGGGCCGTCCCGATATGGAGCGGGCCGGTGGGACTCGGCGCGATCCGAACGCGCGAGACGGTCGAGTCGGTCACGACGGTCAGCGTTTCGGGACGACGTGGAAGAGCGATGGATCGGCGACACCGGGCAGGACGCGGACCAGCGCAGCGGGGCGCAGCCCCAGCGTCGCGCGGCCCCGTGGCCCCTCCAGCGTCAGCGAATCGAGCGATTCGGAGTTGGCCAGGATCGTGACGTGGGCACCCGGCGTCAGCGCGCGAGCCTCGAGGTATGAGAGCAGGCCGGCGTCCTCCTCGGCCTCCTCGGTGATCCGGTAGATCGTCGCATCCGTACCGGCGGCGACTTCGCTCAGGCGGATCCCGGCCGGGCGACGGCGCGCCGTCTCGGCATCGATCGGGTTGCCGTGGGGACACGTCACCGGATGCCCCAGCATCTCGTCAAGGCGCGCCTCGACGCGGGGCGAGATCGCACCCTGCAGGCGCATCGCCTCGTCGTCCGACTCCGCCCAGCCAAGGCCGACCACGGTCGTCAGCAGCCACTCGAGCAACGCATGCCGGCGGAAGATGCCATCCGCGGCGGCACGGCCGGCCGTCGTCAGGTGGAGTTCACGCCCCTCCGAGATCGAGACGAGACCATCGGCGACCAGCCGGCGGAACATCTCGCTCGCCGCCTGGGTCGTGACCCCCACGTGCCGGGCGACCTGGGCCGCTGTCACCTTGTGGCCGTCCGATCCCCCGGCCATCACCCGCAGCGTCAACAGGTATTGCTGGGCCGCGGCGGACAGGTCCTTGGCATCGCGGTGTCGTGGCATCGGTTCAGGATACGGGACGCGTAGGCCCCCGAGTCGCTCGACGCTCCAGCACTGCGGCGCCGACCACACCGACGACCCACGCGATGGCCAGGACGCCACCCAGGAAGCCGGGCCCGATCTGCGAGGCCGAGGCGCCCGCCGACGCGGTCACGAACAGGGTCGTCGGGATCGCCACGACGAGACAGACCGTTGCCGCGACCACCGCCCAGCCCGCAGCCACAGGGAGCGCCATCAGCACGGCAATGGCGACGGCCTGGAGGATCCAGACCAACGGCGCGATGCCCGGATCGCAGGTCGCCGAGAACCGGCCGCAGCCACTGATCTCGCCCGATGCCCAGCCGATGGCCAGGCCGATCGGGATCCAGGCGATGACCGCCCGGGCGACGCGCCATCCCAGCGAGGGCGGCCGGCCGCGGGTCAGCGCACTCCACACGTCGGGCAGCGCCGGTCCGACCGTGGGATCGTTCGGCCGCGAGGCGGCGTGCGGCCCGGTCGAGCGCGGGCCAGGCGCCGGGCGAGGCGTCGACCGTTCCGGCGGCCGGTCGCCGGCGGCCTCGCGTGCCGATGCCGCCGCACCCGACGTCGATTCCCACCATGACGACGTCGTGTGCCGTGGGGCCGGGTCCGCGTCGGCTGGCCGCGCCGCGGTCGGCGCCGCGGTCGGCGCGTCGCGGGTCTCGGGCTGATCGGGGGTGCTCGCGCCGGTCGCGGCCGGGGGCGACGACTCGACCTCGTCCGCGTCCCTGTCGTCCATCGGCGCGCCCTTCTGCGCCGCTCGACGAGCGCGTGCCTGGTACTCCGGGCCATGCTTGCGCGGGTCCGCGTACTCCTTGGGATTGATCGTCCAGTACGTGCCGCTGGTCGTCCCGTACCAGCTTCCCCCACCCCATTCGGGGTCGAAGGTCTCGCGTTCCGCATTGTCGTAGGACGTGGATCCGAGCGTCGCCTTCTTGGGCCCCTTGGTGGCTCGTCCGCTTCCGGCCGTTTCCGATGCCGACGGCTCAGCATCAGGACCTCCGTTCGGACCCGCGGATGGACCCGCTGGCCCGGCGGTTGGCCCGGCCCCGGCGGTTGGCCCGGCCCCGCTGGCTGCACCGGGCCGCGCCTTCGGGCCGGTCTTCTGCCCTGGAGCCCGCCGACTCCGACCACCGTACGCGCGGTAGGTTGCGTCACCCCGATCCGGGTCCGCCTCCCACGCCTTGCGCGGCGCGGCGGCCGGGCCACCAGCACTGCGTCGCCCAGGGGTCGGCCCGGCTAATCGCTCGTAGGCGGCCTGGATCGCCAGGAAGCGCGGCAGCGCCGCCTCGCCGGCCGCGTCCGGGTGGTTCGCCTTGGCCAGTCGTCGGTACGCGGCCTTAACCTCGGCGAGGCTCGCACTCGGTGCCAGGCCGAGCGTGCGATAGGGATCCGGTTCGGTCGCCATCGGGGCGGCGCGGTCGCTTCGGGCCGGGCGGCGTGGTCTGACCGGCTCAGCCGATCAGTTCGCCCACCGGTGCGAGTTCGAAGGCGGCGACCGCCTCGGCGCTCACGCGGCCGTGCGGATCCAGGGTCGTCGGACGGTGGTAGCGCGCCAGGACGCGCAGCGCCTGTCCATCGAGGACACCTGCCTGTCGCAGCGCCTCGACCGACGCCGCCCATGACCCGCGGCCGGACCCGTCGCCGTCTTCGATCTTGATCGCGAGTCCCGTCGCCTCGGTCACGGACGTCCCGACCCGTGCGCCCGGCAGGATCGCCGCGCAGCGCAAAGCTTCCATCCCGGACTTGCTGACCAGTCGGCCCGGCGCGGCCTTCATCAACGATGTGTCGAGGCGGTCATGGCGGCCGGCGACCATCTCCGGGTTCGCCAGCATCGCATCACGGATCGTCCGCAGCGGCCCGGCGACCGCGGACCGTGGGTCGGCCATCGGGACCGCTGCTGGGTCCGCCAGGAACGCGAATGCTTTCGCGACCTCGCGCAGGGGGAACGCAAAGGTCTCGATGCCACAGCCGTCGAGTGCCGTCTTGAGGCGCTCCGGAACGATCCCGAACACGCGCGCCACCACAGCCCGGAAGGCGATCTGCGACGGATGGTCGGCATGCCAGTAGTCGTCCGGCTCCCAGCCGTTGAGACGCGAGAGCAGCATGAAGACGCTGTGCTGGCCACTACACATGTGGCGGATCGGCCCGGCCTTCTCGCCGTCGCGCGCAAGCCGAGCCGCCGTCAGGGCGTCCAGCGGTGCGTCGTCCGACCCGCACGCCAGCGAGGTCTGGCTGACGCCGGCGCGTCGATAGATCGCCTGGATCGTCCGGACGTGGATGTCCTCGCCCGAGTGGGAGCTGGCGAGGATCGCGATCTCCTCGGACGTCAGACCGAACGCCTCCGCGCCGCCCGCCTCGAGCAGGGCGATCGCCCCGAACGGCTTGACCGTGGAGCGCAGTGTGACCAGCCGATCCGGGTCGCCAAGGACGCGGATGAGCCGGCCGCTCGCGTCCGTCTCGACGACATCGCCGCGATGGACGCTCTCCTCGATGTCGTTGCGAAGCTGGCGCACGAGGATCGGCGCGCCTTTGCGCTCACGAGCGGGAGTCGTCGCGGTGCGGTGTCGCGGGGTGGCGGTCGCTGACACAGGTGCGGGTGCCTCGGCTTCGCTGGCGTCGCGCCGGTGGAGATGGGCGACGCCGGAGGTCCGAGGATACCGCGGACGCGTCCCGGCGTTGCTACGATGCAGGGGTCGCCTGCCGCCCGATCCATCCGGAGGTCAATCGTGCCCGCCCCCAACCTGCATGTCTCCAACCATCCGGCCGTCCTGCACAAGCTCGCGATCCTGCGCGACGAGCACACCGAGCCCAAGAAATTCCGTGAGGTCGTGCGCGAGCTGTCGTGGCTGCTGGGCTACGAGGCGCTGGCGGACGTAAGCGTCAAGCCGCTGCAGATCCGGACGCCGCTGGAGCCGATGGAGGCGAGCCAGCTTGGTGAGCGAGTCGGGTTCATGCCGATCCTGCGGGCGGGCCTCGGCATGGTGGACGCCATGTTGGAGTTGATGCCGACCGCGCAGGTCTGGCACCTTGGCCTGTTCCGCGACGAACGGACGCTCATGCCGGTCGAGTACTACAACAAGCTCCCGGATTCCGCGTCCGTGGACTTGTGCCTGATCCTTGACCCGATGCTCGCGACGGGCGGTTCGGCGACAGCCGCCATCGAGGTCCTCAAGAAGTGGGGCGCGGTCCGGATCAAGCTGGTCAACCTGATCGCGGCACCAGAGGGCGTGGCCGCTGTCAGCGCGGCGCACCCGGACGTGGACATCTACTGCGCCGCCCTTGACCGGTCGCTCAACGAGAAGGGCTACATCCAGCCCGGCCTCGGTGATGCCGGCGACCGCCAGTTCGGGACCGGCAAGTCGGGCTGACCCGGGGCGCAAGGCCCGGCGGCGGAGAGCGCCTGGCCGGACCAGTCGAGCGGTAGCCTGGCGTCCGTCAAGAGCCTCTCGACGGGCGGGACGTCAGCGGGCTCCGCTCGCAGGATCTGCATCAGCAGCAGCTACCTGATCCACAGCCGCAACCGGCCTCAGCCATCGTCAGATCGCGCGGCGTCAGGTCGATGTACGGCTTGGCGTCGGCGGGCTTGGTGGCTTTGATGATCGCACTGACCATACCGTCGGCGACGCCGTGCGTCCCGGTCAGGGAGATGTCGGTCAGACCGACGGCGGCCAAGCCTTCACGGAACTCCGAGAACGACAGCGCGCCGGCGATACAACCGACATACGAGCCGCGCTCCGACCGCTGCTCGGCTGTCAGGTGGTCTTCCGCCACGATGTCGGTGATGCCCATCCGACCACCGGGTCGCAGCACCCTCGCGATCTCGCGGAACACCGCGAGCTTGTCGGCCGCCAAGTTGATGACGCAGTTGCTGATGACCACGTCCACCGACTCGGCTGGGAGCGGGATGTCCTCGATGTGCCCGCGGACGAACTCGACGTTGGTGGCGCCGGCCTCGGCCGCATTGCGCTGGGCGAGGGCGAGCATCTCGTCGGTCATGTCGAGACCGATGGCACGTCCGGTCGGTCCGACGCGGTTGGCCGATAGCAACACGTCGATGCCGCCGCCGGATCCGAGATCCAGGACCCGCTCGCCTTCATGGAGTTCCGCGACAGCGATCGGGTTGCCGCATCCGAGCGATGCCAGGACCGTGGTGTTGGGCAACTCGGCCTGCTCCAGGGCGGAGTAGAGGCCCGCGCCGATGGTCTGCGGATCGCTCGTGCAACAGCCGCCGTCGCGGGCTTGGGTCGCAGCCGCCGCATAGCGTGCCCGGACCTCGTCGTGAATCGTCTCAGTCGTCATCGAGCGGTGCTCCTACGGCCAGGCTGGGTTGATAGCGTATTGATACTTGCCAATATAGAGTTCTGTCAATACCATGCGTGACATGAAGCGCCAGACCGACCCCGACGTCCTTCTACTCCAGGCTGCCGCCGATCCCACCCGCCTGGCGATCCTGCGCCAACTGGCCGCCGACGGTGGCGTCTGCGCCTGCGACTTCACCGACTGCTGCGACGTTACTCAGCCGACCGTCAGCCATCACCTCAAGGTCCTCCGAGACGCGGGCTGGGTTCGCACCGAGCGCCGCGCCTCGAACATCTACTACTTCCTCGAGCCCGTCGCCGTCGAGCGCTTCCGGACCATCGGCGGCGGGTTCACGCCATCGATGGCGGTGCCCGCACCGCGCGCGCTCCCGGTCATCCGGCCGCAGGCCTAGGCGATGACCCGCACACGACGATGCCGGGGGCGCGTCCCCGGCTAGTCGTGCTGCGACGACGAGAGCGCTAGGACGGACTGATCCCGACTTTCGTCCGCCCATCGCTCATGGAGTCTCTCCATGTCCACGGTTGCCGTCTCTCGGCGTGATCTTCTCGGCCTGATTCTCGCTGCGGCCTCTCTTGGGGCATCGGCACTGTCATCAGCAAGCGCGCCCTCGACGAGATGCCCGCGCTCACCCTGCTGCCGATCCAACTGACGGCCAGCCTCGTCGTCCTGGCGGTCCTCATAGGTCGCCAGGGCATGTCCCTGCGGGGTAGCCCGGTCCTCCTCGGGCGACTGGGGATCCTCAACCCAGGGCTCGCCTACGCCCTCGGCCTGGTGGGTCTCGCGACCATCACAGCGAGCCTGGCTGTGCTGCTGTGGGCGGCCGAGCCGCTCATGATCCTGATCCTCGCGGCAGTCTTCCTGCGGGTCACGCCCGCGCTCGTGATCCTCTCCCTCGTTGCCGTGGCCGGCATGGCGTTGGTCGCCTACGTCCCGGCCAACAGCGGCCAGTCGCTCGGCGTCGCCTTGACCCTCACCGGGGTCGCCTGTTGTGCGGCGTCCACAGTGATCGCCGGACGCTTCATCGCGACCTCGGACTCGACGGCCCAGGTGGTCGTTGCCCAACAGGCTCACGCCCTTGGCTTTGCCGTCATCGTCGTGAGCAGCGTCGCGATCGTTGGCGGAGCGGTGCGACCTGAGAACATCACGGCAGTCGGCCTGCTCAG
>JBKJQY010000088.1:0-107910 GCA_046593725.1 Candidatus Limnocylindrales bacterium | reverse complement strand
AAGGCGTTGCGCTGGACGATCGCGTAGGCCTCCTCGCGCGACATCCCGGCCTGCTCCACGAGCGCCACGAGGATGCGGCTGCTGGCGTGCAGACCCAGGCCGCGCTCGATGTTCTCGCGCATCCGCTCCGAGCGCACGACGAGCCCATCGATCAGCCCGGTCATCTTCACCAGCATGTAATCGAGCAGGATCGTCGCGTCCGGCAGGAGGACCCGCTCAGCACTGCTGTGGCTGATGTCGCGCTCGTGCCACAGCGGCTGGTTCTCGAACGCCGTCTGCGCATAGCCGCGGAGCAGCCGGGCCAGACCCGCGATCCGCTCCGACAGGATCGGGTTGCGCTTGTGGGGCATCGCCGAGCTGCCCTTCTGGCCGGCGCGGAACGGCTCCTGGAGCTCGCCGATCTCCGTGTGCTGGAGGTTGCGGATCTCGGTGGCGAAGCGCTCGAGCGAACCGCCCACGATCGCGATCGCGGTCACGAACGCAGCATGCCGGTCGCGCTGGACGATCTGGGTGCTGACCGGGTCCGCGTGGAGCCCCAGCATGGCCAGCACCTCCGTCTCGATCGCCGGTTCGAGGTGGCTGTAGGTCCCCACCGGCCCGGAGATCTTGCCGGTCCCGATCTCGTCGACGGCGACGGCCAGGCGCGCGCGGCCACGATCGAGCTCGAACGCCCAGCCGGCCAGCTTGAGTCCCAGCGTCGTCGGCTCGGCGTGAACGGAGTGGGTCCGACCCATCATCACGGTCTCGGCTTCGAGGCGTGCCCGGGCGATGAGCGCGGCGAGCAACCGGTCCGCATCGCCGAGCAATCGCTCACCGGCGGCCTGGAGCTGGAGCGCGAGGCCAGTGTCCACGACATCGCTGCTCGTCAGCCCGAAATGCAGGAAGCGGCCCTCCGGCCCGACGGCCTCGGCAACCTGGCTCACGAACGCGATCACGTCGTGGTCCGTCGTTCGCTCGATCTCGACGATGCGCTCCACATCGATATGTGCGCGGCGTTCGATCGCGTCGAGGGCCTCGCCCGGGATGAGCCCGCGGGCCGCTTGCACGCGCGCGACCGCCAGTTCTACACGGAGCATCGAACCGAAGCGGGCCTCATCCGACCAGATCGCGCCCATCTCGGGCAGCGTGTAGCGCGGGATCACGACACGACCCCCACGGGGAGGCGCGCGTCGGCGCCCAGCCCGATGTCGTGACGGCGTTGGACGCCCTGGAAGGTGATCCCGTCGGCGGCGGCCTCTGCGGCGGCGTGAGCGGACTCGAGATCCGGCCCGTGCCCGACGACCGACACGATCCGGCCGCCCGCGGTGCGCCACGTGCCGTCCATCTCGCGGGACGTCCCGGCGTGGAAGACGATCGTGCCGGCATCGTCCAGCCCGTGGATCTGGTCGCCCCGCCTGGGGTCGTCCGGGTACCCGGCCGCGGCCAGGACGATCGCCACCGAAGCTCCAGGGAGGGTGGGGAGCATCGCGACATCGACCGGGAGCGAGCCCTTCGCGGCGGTCAGGAGCAGCGGTCCCAGGGCGACGGCGAGGCGCGGCAGGATCGCCTGCGTCTCCGGGTCGCCGAAGCGCGCGTTGCACTCGAGCAGGACCGGCCCGTCGTCGGTCAGCATCAGGCCGGCGTAGAGCGCGCCGCGGAACGGGGTCCCGCGCCGGGCCAACTCGGCCAGGATCGGTCGATGGATCGTCGCCAGCAGCGCCGCCGCCTCGTCGTCCGGCAGATCCGCGACCGGGCTGACCGCGCCCATGCCGCCCGTGTTCGGCCCGGTGTCGCCGTCGCACAGCCGCTTGTGGTCGCGGGCGACCGGCAGCGCCACAGCCTCCCGGCCGTCGCACAGGGCGATCAGGCTGACCTCACGACCCACGAGTCGTTCCTCGATGACCACGACTGCGCCCGGTTCGTCGAGCAGCGCCCGGATCGCGGTCATGGCCGTTTCGGCGTCGTCGCAGACGGTCACGCCCTTGCCGGCGGCCAGTCCGTCGGCCTTGACCACGCAGCCGGATCCTTCCGCCGACAGCCGCTCGGCGAACTC
The DNA here is from genome assembly GCA_046593725.1 of Candidatus Limnocylindrales bacterium. Taxonomy (GTDB): domain Bacteria; phylum Chloroflexota; class Limnocylindria; order Limnocylindrales; family CSP1-4; genus SPCO01. The sequence goes on along the minus strand of JBKJQY010000088.1, from coordinate 105,878 downwards.
GATCGCCGGTCCAGGAGACGCGAAGACTTCCGCGCGGGCCATGCGCACGCCGGCCGCAGTCGCGATCTCATGGCAGAAGGCCTTGCTGGATTCGATCCTGGCTGCGGCCGCAGACGGCCCGAAGACCGCGAACCCTGCCGCTCGAAGCGCATCTGCGACACCGGCCGCCAGCGGCGCTTCCGGGCCGATGACGACCAGCTCCGCGGCCACGGACCGTGCGACCGTGACCACCGCCTCGCCATCGAGCGGATCGACCGGAACACAGCGGACGCGCGGCTCCGTGGCGATCCCGGCATTCCCCGGGGCCACGATGACCTCGTTCGCTCCGGGCTCGCCGGCAAGCTTCCAGGCGAGCGCGTGTTCCCGGCCACCACCGCCCACCACCAGGATCCGGGTGGGCTGGATCAGCGTCACGCCACGATCCCGGTGCGGTTGCGCATCGGCCGCCAGGCGCGCTCGATGGTCTGGGTCCGCTCCGGCCCGACCGACACGAGCACGATCGGGACGCCGGCGTGCGCTTCGATGGCGCTGACGTAGCGTCGGGCATTCTCCGGCAGGTCGCCCAGCGACCGGACGCCGTGGATGGGTTCGGGCCAGCCGTCGAACGACTCGTAGATGGGCACGGCGCGGGCCAGGGCGGCACCGCTCGATGGCCAGACGTCGACCCGTTTGCCGTCGATCTCGTAGGCGATGCAGAGCTGGATGCTGGGGATGCCCGAGAGGATGTCGAGCTTGTTGAGCATGATGCTGCTGACGCTGTTGACCGCGACGGCGTAGCGAAGCGGAACGGCATCGAACCAGCCGACCCGCCGCGGGCGTCCGGTGACGGTCCCGAACTCGTGACCGCGCTCGGCGATCCCGGCGCCGATCTCGTCGTGCAGCTCCGTGGGATACGGTCCGGAGCCCACGCGTGTGGAGTAGGCCTTCATGACGCCGATGACCTCGTCCACCTGCAGCGGCCCGATGCCGCCGCCGGTGCACGCGCCGCCCGCGACCGGGTTCGACGAGGTCACGAACGGGTAGCTGCCATGGTCGAGGTCCAGCAGCGTGCCCTGGGCACCCTCGAGCAGGACATGCTCGCCGCGTGCAAGTGCCGTCTGCACCAGCCAGGTCGTATCGTCGAGGTGATCGCGCAGGCGCTCGCCCCAGGCGAAGGCGAGGTCGACGAGCGCGTCCACCTGGAACGTCTCGGCGCCAAGGTTGGCCAGGATGAGGTTCTTGTCGGGCAGCGCGCGGGCGATGCGTTCGTCCAGGACGGCGCGATCGAGCAGGTCCTCCATGCGCAGACCCAGGCGCCACGCGCGGTCGCCGTAGGTCGGCCCGATGCCACGACCGGTGGTACCCACCTTGGCCCCACCGAGGCGGGCCTCGTTGGCCCGATCCAGGGCGACGTGGTACGGCATGATCACGTGCGCGCTGCGGCTGACGCGGACCCGGGCGACATCGATGCCGCGCGACATGAGCATGTCCAGCTCTTCGATGAGCGTGATCGGGTTGACGACGACGCCGTTGCCGATGACCGAGGTGATGTGCGGATAGAGCACGCCAGACGGCGTCAGGCGGAGCTTGAAGACCTCTTCGCCACTGACGACGGTGTGGCCGGCGTTGTCGCCACCCTGGTAGCGCACGACCATGGAGACCTGCTCGGCAAGGAAGTCGGTCGTCTTGCCCTTGCCCTCGTCGCCCCACTGCAGCCCGACGATCACGGTCGCCGGCATCAGGGATTCCTCGCCGATCGTGGCGCGAACTGAGAATCGGCAAGCAGGGCGGTCGAGATGAAGGCGGGTGGCGAGTACGCGAGTGAGCGCACCCCAAGGTGGGTGAGCGAGCGGCGCAGCCGCCCAACGCCCGCATCGACCGCCAGGCGCGCCGCCCCATAAAAAGTGCCCCCTGACAAGGGGGCCGCGAGCCAGATAGACCTCTCCCGCGTCGCGCCGCCGATATCTCGGCGGATCGCCATCGTCTGGTCGCTCGGTCGCCTCACGGGACGGCCGATGCGCCCTGCAAGCGCGATCGCTGACCTCCAAGATCCGCGGCATCGGCCGCTGTTGGTGAGGACGGGCGGAGTATAGCAGGGCCCCGGGTTCGAGACCCCTGCCAGTTCGAGACCCCCGCCCTGTCTCGATGCCCCCTTCCCGTCCGTTGGAAGCCCCGGCCCTCCGTGCTGGCTCAGAGCCCGAGGATTCGAGGCAGAACGTGTCGAGGAGGTCCGATCGCCGGCTCTGAGCAGGTAAGTGAGGCGAATCGCGGCCCTGATCGTCCCTTGTGCAGGCTCTGAGCCGGTATCAGACACGGTTCGAGAGCGTTCCGGCCGGGATCTCGGGCTCTGAGCAGGCGCCGGTGGATGCGTCGGCCGACCGGCGACGCCGATCGACCACCCGGCGGCCGTACCACTGGGCCGGACCTCGTGGTACATCCTGCCCGTGCCTGATGACACCACCTCGCGTCTACGCTTCGGGAGTGATGCGCCTTTTCGGCATCCTCGCGCTCGCGGCACCGTTCGCGCTCGGGACGCTGTTCCTCCTCATGCCGGATCTGGCTGATTCCCTCGTCGATGGGCAAACCCGGCTGGCCGTCGCATCGGTCGCCGCCGCGATCGCTGGGGTGACCCTCACTGCTGGTGTGCTGTACCTCTATTCACAGATCAAACTGCGCCGGCTCGTCAAGGCGACGGAACGGATCGCCGGTGGCGATTACACCGTCACCGTGTCAGCTCGCGGCGGTGGGCTCGATGGGCGGCTGGCACGCTCGATCAACTCGATCAGCTCGGCGCTCGCCGACACGTACGACAAGGCCACGATCGATCGCCTGACCGGGGTGGCAAACCGGCAAGCCCTGCTGGGCGACCTGTTCGCCGAGGTCGAACGCGCCGGGCGCTACGAGCGACCACTTTCGGTGGCCTTCGTGGACATCGACCACTTCAAGGCCGTCAACGACACCTACGGACACGCGTCGGGCGACATCGTCCTGCGCGGGGTCGCCCAGGTCATCTCCGCCAACCTGCGCGCGTCGGACCGGATCGGGCGGTATGGCGGCGAGGAATTCATGCTCATCCTCACCGAGACCGACATCGATGAGGGCGCCGTCCTGACCGAGAAACTGCGGACGCTCGTCCAGCGCCAGCGCTTCGCCGTGGACGGCAATCCGGACCTGTCCGTGACGATCTCGATAGGGATCGCCGGTGGGACGGGTCCGCTCCTTCGGATGGACACCCTGGTCCGCGATGCCGATGCGGCGATGTACTCGGCCAAGTCGCTCGGGCGCAACCAGACGTACATCTTCGCGGAGCCGGATGACGACGCCCGTGTGCCGCGCGCGCCCATCTCCGCGGCCGGACGAGCTCGCGCCGTGGCCATCGGACAGATGGCGCGCGAGGCCGCGACTGCGAGTCTGACATCGGTCCTCAGTCCCCTGCCCCACTACCGCGGGCAGCCGTCGGCGCTGATCGCCTCGATCGTGGTCGCGCTGGCGCGTCAGCTGGAGCTGCCCGATACCGAAGTGGACCGGATCCGGATCGCCGCGCTCCTGCACGATGTCGGCAAGATCGCCGTCCCTGAGGAGATCCTGGAGAAGCCCGCGGCTCTCACCTCGGCCGAGTGGCGGACGGTCGTCCAGCATCCTCGGATCGGCCAGGTGATCCTGGAGCAGGCCGCCTCGCTCAAGGAGGCCGTGCCGATCATCCTCCACCACCACGAACGCTACGGCGGCCACGGCTACCCGTACGGGCTGCGGGCGAACGAGATCCCGCTCGGGGCGCGCATCGTGGCCATCGCCGACGCCTACGACGCCATGACCCACGACCGACCGTACAAGCGCGCGATGTCCCACGAGAACGCCGTCGAGGAGCTGCGCCGGCATGCCGGAACGCAGTTCGATCCTGAGTTGGTCTCGCTGTTCTGCGATCTCTACGCGACGACCGCCCCGGAGCCGGACCCGACGGTCCTGGCCATCACCGCGGCCCAGGGTGCGCACCACAACGGTCATGGTCGGCCGCGGCCGCTGGTCGTCCCGGAACGTGCGGCGGCGTCCATCTCACGAGCCAGGCGCCCCGCCCATACCGAGCCACCTCAGACGACCAGTTCGGGTGCCATCAGTCTCCCTCTCGGATAAGCCGCTGTGCAGCGTCGATGGATCGGCGGTGCAGGCTCGGCTGCTACGGTCCCTCTTGCCCGCCAGGCTCTGCCGGCCCCGCCGAAACGCCGACCCACCCCACGGGATCGGTCGTTGGGGCCGGCTCCCTTTCCGCCCGCCGCGTCATCCCGCCGGATACGCAGGGTCGAGACCGGAGCATCCGGCCGACCGGGAAGGAGATCGGACCGATGAACAAGGTTCTGCTCACGGGACGTCTGACACGTGACCCGGAGATGCGCAGTCTTGCCAGCGGCAAGCACGTCACCACCTTCACGGTGGCATCGAATGTCTTCGTCGGGGGCGGCAAGGAGAAGGCCGAGTACCACCCGATCGTGACCTGGGATCGTCTCGCGGAGATCGCCGGTCGGTATCTCGGCAAGGGCCAGCAGGTCGCCATCGAAGGTCGCCTCCAGACCCGCTCCTGGGACGACGACCGAGGCGCCCGGCACTGGAAGACCGAGGTCGTCGCCGCGCACGTCGAGATGCTGTCCGGGCGAAAGAAGAAGGACTACGAGGCCGAGCAGGCGGCCGATTCCCTGGTCGACCAGGCCTTGGCGCTCGGCGAGGCTCCGGCTGAGGACCCGATCCCGGAGACCGCCGGTCTCGGACCGGACGCGACCGGCGACCCGGACGACGAGGCCGACGACCTCGAAGCCGAGGAGGCCGCCTGACGACCGATCCCGAGTCTCCCGCGGCGGCGCGCGTCCCCTCCCGCGCCGCCGCACTGCTACGCGGCCGTTCCCGCGCGGCCCCGCCGCTCTGCGCACCTGGATCGCGTGTGGACCGATCGACCGGTGAACCGCCGCACCGTTGTCGACAGGCCACGAATGCGCGCCAACCGTCGCGTGAGGTGCCTTGGATCCGCCCGACCTTCGTCGATCGGCTCAGAGCTGATCCAACAACCCCGCCGGTCCCCTGTGGCCTGACGGATGGCGCGCCGCCGCACGCTCGCGCCTGATGGTGATTCCCGCATCGGTTGTCGACCAACCCATCGATCGCCGGTGCCGGCTCGCGCCATCGTCCTGCCCATACCTCGCGGCGACCTGCGTTGGTCCTGGAAGGACCGCGATCTTGTCGAACGTGCATGGCCACCGGCCGGATCCAACAGCGAACGTCGCGATCGCCAAGGGTCACGAGGAACTCGTGCAGATCTCGATCCTCACAGGACCGCAGGGCGCTCCGGGGTGCCGCACCCTCGCGCTAGACGAACTCGAAGAACGACACCGCCAGGATCGCGTAGACGAGCATGAGCAGCGCGCCCTCCAGCCAGTTCGACTCGCCGTCGAGGGCGATGAGCGTGCTGATGGCCACGGCTGCGGCAACGGCTGCGATCTCCAGCGGCGTGAACACGAGGTCCATCGGCTGCCCGATGACCACGCCCACGAGGACGAGCACCGGCGCCACGAACAGGGCGACCTGCAGGCTGGATCCGAAGGTCACGGCCATGGCGAATTCCATCTTGTCCTTGGCGGCGAGCTGGACCGCGACGAGGTGCTCGGCGAGGTTGCCGATCGTCGGGATCAGCACCACGCCCACGAAGAAGGCGCTCAGCCCGAACGAGTCGATGAATGGCTCGATCGCGCCGACGAGGATCTCCGACAACACCGCCAGGAGCGCCGCGGCCCCCAGCAGGACCACGATGGCGACCCTGCCGCTCCACGCCGGCCCGGCATGTCCCTCGGGCTCGCCCTGGCCACCGAGCGTCTCGCTCGGGTTCGCGAATTGGTACACGAGCGAGATGACGTAGCCGGTCATGAGCGCGAGCGAGACGAACACGGACTCTTCGGTCAGCGTGCCCTGGGTCGGGTCGCTGGTCGTGTAGGCAAAGACCGCCGGCACGAAGAGGCCCACCAGGGCGAGCACCAGCAACGCGGCGTTGGCGCCGGCGATCCGGGGGTTGAACCGCTGCGTCCCGTGGCGCAGGCCGCCCACCAGCACGGATGCACCCATGACCAGCAGGAGATTACCGATGATCGAGCCGGTGAGCGACGCCTTGACGACCTCGACGAGGCCCGCCTGGAGCGCAAAGAACGCGATGATCAGCTCAGCGATGTTGCCGAACGTGGCGTTCAGGATGCCGCCCACCTGCGGGCCGGTCAGCGATCCGAGTCGCTCGGTCGAAAGTCCCACGACCCAGGCCAAGCCCAGGATCGCGGCCGCCGCGACGACGAAGATCAGGGTCTCGTTCGCGTGCAGCCCGAAGTCGAGCACGATCGCGACGAGGCTGGTAAGCACGGTGATCACGATCGCGGCGCGCCCGATCATCGAGAGCGGACCGAGGATGGGCAGGCCGGATCGAGTCGGCGGATGGGCGTCGGTCGTCACGCCTGATCCTGATCGAGTGTCTCGGCGGCGTAGAGTCCGCGACGTGGCAGTCCGGTCGCCGCCGCCACCTGACGAGCAGCGTCGCCGCGCGCGATTCCTGAGGCGGCCAGTCGTTCCACCTCCGCCCGTGCGGTCACAAGCGCATCCTTGGCCGTAGCGGCCGCCGCCTCCGGGTCGGCCGAGACGCCGCGGCCGTCGCCGACCACGATCGCGAACTCACCTCGGGCCGGGATCGTCCCATCGGCGGCTGCTATCGCCAGCTCACCAAGCGTTCCCCGCACGAACGTCTCGTGGAGCTTGGTCAATTCGCGACAGACGGCCCCCGGCCGGTTCGACCCGCAGGCCGCCGCCAGGTCGAGCAACGTGGCCGCGACACGCCCCGGCGCCTCGAAGACGACCGTTGCCCGGTCATCCGCCGCGATCCGGGCGATCCGCTCGCGGCGCTCCCGTCCGCTTCGTGGGAGGAAGCCTTCGAAGCTCCACCGTGGCCCTGCCACCCCAGACCCCACGAGCGCCGCCAGCACCGCGGACGGCCCGGGGATCGGGACGACCGTGCCACTTTCACCCGCCCACGCGGCCACGAGGTCCGCGCCCGGGTCGCTGACAACGGGCGTCCCGGCGTCCGTTACGAGGGCCAGGTCGGAGCCTTCGCGCAGATGGCCAAGCAGGGTCGCCAGGCGACCCGGTCCGCTGCGCGCGTGGTAACTCGTCGTCCGTGTGGCGATGTCGTATCGCTCCAGCAGGCGGTGGGTGTGGCGCGTGTCTTCGGCCGCGATGAGCGGGACCGCCCGAAGCGTCTCGATCGCCCGCAGCGAGATGTCGGCAAGGTTGCCGATCGGCGTGGCCACCACGAACAGCGTCCCGCGACTGCCCGCCTCCGGCGGATCGCTCACCGCGCAGATGAACCGGGGCGACGCCGCGGGTACAGGTAGTCCACGCCGGCGGTCCGTGGCCCGAGCTTCGCGATCGGCGGGACCTGCCGCTTGAACTCGGCCCCGGCCACAAGACGATCCACGCGAGCCACGAGTGCCGGGTCGAAGCCCAGCTCGGCGAGCTCCTGCGTGGAGCGCCGCTTGTCCACGCGCCAGAACAGCAGCCGGTCCAGGAGCGGATAGCTGAAGCCGCCCTCGATCTCGTCTGTCTGTCCCGGCCACAGGTCCGCCGAAGGCGCCTTGCGCACGATCGACTCCGGCACGCCGACGGCCAGGGCGAGCTGGCGCACCTGGCTCTTGTAGAGATCGCCGATCGGGTTGAAGGCGCACGCGTTGTCGCCGAAGATCGTGGTGTAGCCGATGAGCGACTCGGTCTTGTTGCCGGTCCCCACCACAAGGCCGCGCCAACTCACCGAACGGTCGTACAGGACCGCCATCCGGGCACGCGCCATGAAGTTGCCGCGCCGGAGCGGGCTCGCCTCCGGCCCCGCGGCATCGGCCGGCGCCTCGAAGTAGCCGTCGACGATCGGGCTGATGTCCACGACCTCGCTCGCGCAGCCAAGGTCCGCCACGACCGCCTCAGCGTCCGAGCGTGAGTCCGGCGACGACGTCCGGTACGGCATCAGCACGCACAGCAGGTTCCCGGCGCCGATCGCGCCGGCCACCAGGTACGCCACGAGCGCCGAATCGATCCCGCCCGACAGCCCCAGGACGGCCCGGTCGAAGCCCGCCTGCTCCAGTTGTCCGCGGATGAACCCGCCGATGACGCGCCCGGCGACGTCCGTGTCGATGGCCAGTTCGTCCGGCAGCTCGAACACCGGCAGTGGCGCGGTCATGTCACGACCTCGGGATCCGTCAGATCCTCAGCCAGGCCGGCGCGTTCCTGGACGATCCGTGCCAACTCACGCAGCTGCAGCTCCGGCCGCTCGTCGCGCAGCAAGGGCAGGCTGATGCGCTCACGCCGGATGTCGGCCGGGGCGATGTCCACGCTGAACAGGCCCTCGTCGTACAACGGGGCACTGAAGATCGGGGCGCCGGTGGGTGCGATCACCTCCGACCCGCCCCAGAACGAGATGGACTCGTCCACGCCCACCCGGTTGCAGAACACGACGAAGGACGTGGTCAGCTGCGCGTACGTGCGCATGAGGGTCCGCCACGACGTCGCCGTGCCCAGGCCCACCTCGTTGGTGGCGGCCAGGTCACGCCCCGGTGACGACGACACGTTGATCAGGATCTGGGCACCATCGAGGGCGAGGACCTGCGGCACGGTCAGGTGCCAGAAATCCTCGCACACCGCCAGTCCCACCCCGAATCCCAGGCGGGACGGGACGGCACGGAGCGCGTCGCCGGCCGCGAAGAAGCGTCGTTCGTCGAACAGCCCATAGGTTGGCAGGAAGAGCTTTCGATGGACGTGCCGGATCTCGCCGTCCTCGAGCAGGGCCGCTGCGATGAACAGGCGGTGATCGGTCGACTCCTCCACGAACGATACGACCGCCGACATCCCCATCGTGGCCGCCGCCAGGCGGGTCAGACGCGGATCGTCGAGGTGCATCGAGACCTCTGCGGCAAGGTCCTGCAGGAGGTAGCCGGTGAGCCCCAGCTCCGGGAAGACGGCCAGGTCGGCGCCACCAGCTCGAGCTTCGGCGAGCAGCTCGTGATGACGAGCGAGGTTGGCGTCGAGGTCGCCGAGCTTCGGCGCGATCTGGGCGAGCGCGATGCGCAGGGTCACTCCCCGAGTCTAGCGGCTCGCCCGTCGCTCGCGAGCCGTCGGTCGAGTGTGAGTCAGGCGAGAGGGGCAGCCGGTGGGGCGGGCGGCGTAGGCGCGGCAGGCACGGCAGGCGCGTCCGCTGCGGTCGACGACCCTGGCATGACGATCGTCAACGGCCGCCCGGTGGCGAGCGCCCGCTCGGTCGAAGCCTCGACCTCTTCGGCGAAGTGGCAGGCGACCTCATGGCGCGTGTCGAGCACTCGCAGCACTGGATCCTCGGTCGAGCATCGCTCCGGCTTCCCGAGCCGTTCGCGCAGCCAGCAGCGAGTGTGGAACCGGCAGCCCGACGGTGGATTCGCCGGCGACGGCACGTCGCCCTTCAGGATGATCCGCCGCCGGCGCGACTCCACGACCGGGTCCGGGACCGGGATAGCCGACAACAGCGCCACCGTGTACGGATGCAGCGGCCTGGTATTGAGATCCTTCGACAGCGCCGTCTCGACGACCCGCCCGAGATACATCACCGCGATCCGGTCACTGATATGACGGACCACGCTGAGGTCGTGGGCGATGAACAGGAATGTCAACCCCATGTCACGTTGCAGGCGCTCGAGCAGGTTGATGATCTGGGCCTGGATCGAAACATCCAGCGCACTGATCGGCTCGTCTGCCACGATGAGGTCCGGCTCGAGGGCGAGCGCGCGGGCGACGCCGATGCGCTGGCGCTGGCCGCCCGAGAACTCATGCGGGTAGCGGGACGCATAGTCCGGGTTGAGACCCACCGTGGACAACAGGTCGCCGACTCGCTCGCGCCGCTCGGACGAGGTCCCGATGCCGTGGATGTCCAGCGGTTCGGCGATGATCCCGCCGGCGGTCATCCGCGGATCGAGGCTGGCGTACGGATCCTGGAAGATCATCTGCATCCGTCGGCGCAGGGCGCGCAGCTCGCCGCCCTTGATCGCGGTGACGTCCTTGCCTTCGAAGAAGATCCGGCCCGCGGTCGGGTCGTTGAGCCGGATGATCGCCCGACCGGTCGTGCTCTTGCCACAGCCCGACTCACCCACGAGACCCAGGGTCTCGCCATGAGCGACCTCGAGGCTGACGTCGTCTACCGCGCGGACGTCGCCGACGTGGCGATCGCGGATGATCCCGTCGCGGAGCGGGAAGTAGACCTTCAGCCCCTCCACCCGCAACAGCGGCACGTCGGACGCGGCACGGACCGGTGCTGCCATCGCCGCCTCAGTCATCGTGGAAGACTCCGTCGGCGTGATGCTCGCCTTCAGGCGGTAATGGCAAGGCTCCTGCGCCTGGCGCCATGGAGATGGGTCCTTCCTCCGCCGGCACCGCGTGGACGAGCCCTTCGAAGCCGTCGGGCGTCCCTCCGAGGCGTCCGGCGCCGACCTCGTCGACGACCCCTGCCGGAGCCGGCGCCGGGACGAACCCGGGCCGGAGGGGATGTCCGGTCAAGCGTTCCTCGGCCGTCGGTTGGTTGTGACATGCGATCTGATGCGTGGCGGTCGATCCAGTCATCACGACCGGGGTCCCGGCCACGATCGGGAGCAGGCCCGGGTTCTGCGACCAGCACACGTCAAGCCGCCAGCGACAGCGCGGCGCAAACGGACAGCCCGTGGGGGCATGGCGCATGTCCGGCGGCCGGCCCTCGATCGGCACCAGCGGCTCGTCCTCGATCGCGTCGAGGCGCGGGATGGAGTGCAGCAGCCCGACCGTGTACGGGTGGGACGGTTCCGCGAACAGGTCCAGCGTGGTCGCCGTCTCGACGATGAACCCCGCGTACATCACGTTGATCCGGTTGGTCATCCCGGCGACGACACCCAGGTCGTGGGTGATCAGGATGAGCGCTGTCCCGGCCACGCCGCCCGACAGGTCCTTGGACTCGGTCAGGTCACGCAGGAGTTCCAGGACCTGTGCCTGGATCGTCACGTCAAGGGCGGTCGTGGGCTCGTCGGCGATCATCAGCTTCGGAGCGAGCGCGAGGGCCATAGCGATCATCACACGCTGGCGCATCCCACCGCTGAACTGGTGCGGGAAGCTCTTGAGCCGCGCCTCGGGCTTGGGGATGCCTACCAGCGAGAGCAGCTCGATCGCCCGGAGGCGCGCGTCCGCCTTGCTGATCTCCTTGTGGGCCTGGATCGTCTCGACCATCTGCTCCTCGATGGTGAGGACCGGATTCAGGCTGGTCATCGGGTCCTGGAAGATCATTGCGATGTCGCGTCCGCGGATGGCGCGTAGCTCGTCCTCGCGCAGCTTCGTCAAGTCCTGGCCGTCGAACAAGACCTGGCCGCCCTCGATCCGGCCGGCCGGCTGGGGCAGGAGCCGTATGAGGGCGAGGTTCGTGACGCTCTTGCCGCACCCTGACTCGCCCACCAGACCCAGCCGTTCGCCCTCGTCGAGCTGGAACGTGACGCCATTGACGGCGTGGATCGTGCCCTCATGCGTCCTGAACCGGACCACGAGATCCCTGACCGACAGGAGCGGCGCGCGGGCGGTCATCGGCGCATCCGCGGATCGAGCGACTCGCGCAGCCCATCGCCCAGCAGGTTGAACCCGATCGCGCTGATGACGATGGCCCCGCCCGGAAAGATCAACAGCCAGATCGCCTGGCGGAGGAATTTCGTGGACTCGGTCAGCATCGTGCCCCACTCAGGCGTTCGTGGGTCGGGCGGCCCGAGCCCCAGGAACCCGAGGCCCGCGACGTCGATGATGGCTGTGGCGAGGGCGAGCGTGGCGGCCACGATGAGCGGGGTCAGCGAGTTCGGCAGCATGTGCCGGAAGAGCAGGCGCGAGCCGGTGGCTCCCAGGGCTCGCGACGCCGTCACGTAATCCGATTCACGCAGCGACAGGAGCGTGCCGCGCAGGATCCGGGCGAAGATCGGCACATTGACGACCGCGACCGCGAACATGATCTGGGGCAGTCCGCGATCCAGCCACGCGACGATGCCGATGGCGAGCAGGATGCCCGGGATCGCGAGCATGACGTCCACCACGCGCATCAGGACCGAATCCACCTTGCCGCCGATGCCGCCCGCAGCCGCGCCGATCGCGCCACCGATCAGGACACCCATGACGACCGAGGCCACGCCCGCCACGAGGCTCACCTGTGCCCCGTACAACACGCGACTGAACTCGTCCCGGCCCTGAGCGTCCGTGCCCATGAGGTGGTCGCGCGAGGGTGGCTGCAGCCGATCGACCAGGGTCCCTTCCAACGGGCCGTATGGCGCCAGCACGCTCGCGAACAGCGCCGAGAAGACGAACACGGCGATGAAGAAGAGACCCAGCAGCGCCGGCTTGTTCCTGACCAGGCGCCGCAGCGCATCGCCCCACAGCCCACGGCTCGCGCGGGTCTCGACGGGGGCGGCGACAGCGGTGGCGGTGGCGGCCATCAGGCGTACCGGATCCGTGGGTTGAGGACGGCGTACAGGATGTCCACGAGCAGGTTCACAACCAGGAATACAAGGGCGAAGATCAGGATCGTGCTCTGGACGACGAAGTAGTCGCGGTTTCCGATGCCGTCGACCACGTAACGGCCGACGCCACCCCAACCGAAGATGGTCTCCGTGATGACGGCGCCCGCCAGGAGGCCGCCGACCTGCAGGCCCAGCACGGTCACGACCGGCAACCAGGCGTTGCGCATGATGTGCCGGGCGTTGATGCGACGCTCACGCAGACCCTTCGCGCGGGCGGTCCGAACGTAGTCCTCGTTGTTCACGTCCAGGACGGACGCGCGGGTGATCCGCGTGATGATGGCCAACGGGATGGAGCCCAGCGCGATCGCAGGCAGGATCAGATGTGCCAGGCCGTCGATGAACAGATCCGGGCGACCCATCAACAGGCTATCGATCAGCACGAAGTTGGAACGAACCTCCAGGCCGGAGCGTGGGTCGATGCGACCGGCCGCCGGCAACAGGTCCAGCTGCACGGCGAAGATGTACTGCAGGGTAAGCCCGAGGACGAAGACCGGGATGCTGATCCCCAGCAGGGAGATGACGGTCACAGCGCCGTCGGACCAGCCCTGGGCGTGGCGGGCCGCATATCGCCCCAGAGGGATGCCCACTCCAGCCGCGAACAGCATCGCCGCTACCGTCAACTCGATGGTGGCCGGGAAGCGGAACGCCAGTTCCTTCAGGACAGGCTGATTGTTGATGACGCTGGTGCCCAGGTCCCCGTGGAGCAGGTTGTTGAGGTAGCGCAGGTACTGCTGCCAGAGGGGATCGTCGAGTCCCATGTACTCGCGCATCGCGGCGACACGTTCCGGGGTGGCGTGTTGGCCAAGGATGGCCGCCGCCGGGTCCCCCGGCAACAGGTGGATGAAGGCGAACAAGATGATCGATAGCCCGAACAGGACCGGGATGGCCCCGAGCAAGCGGCGGACGATGAACCTGGTCATCCGACGTCCTCAGTCCTTGGAGCTGGATGGTGGCAAAACGCGGGCTCCCCGTTCCCGGGGAGCCCGCGTCTGGCTGATAGGCGCCGGAGGCGTCGGTCAGCCGATCGTGACTACTTGTCGAGCCAGACGTCCGTGAACAGCTCGAGGAGCGTGGGCGACGGGATGAAGCCCTTCACATAGGTCTGCCCGGCCGATGGCGTCTTGCCCGAGACGATCGGCACCGACGGGATGTCGGCGACGATGAAGTCCTGGGCCTTGGTCCACTCGGCCTGCTGGGTGGCCTCGTCAGAGGACGCCAGCGCAGCGACCATCGCATCGTTCATCGCATCGTTCTTGTACGCGTATTCAGGGTTCGGGGCGAGCGGGTCGCCCCGATAGCCGAAGAACGCGGTATACAGGAAGTTGTCGATGCCGAGCCAGTCGCAGTTCCAGCCGATGAGGAACACGGGGTAATCGCCCCGCGACTCGGCGGCCAGATAGTCCGGACGCCACGGCGCGGTCTTCGGGTTCGGCTTGAAGCCGACGGCCTCGAGGTCGCGCAGGATGGCTTCCGCCTCACCCTTGGGATCCGGCATGTACGGCCGACTGACGTCGGACGGATACCAGAAGTCGAAGGACAGGTCCGTCACGCCGCTCTCGGCGATCAGGGCCTTGGCCTTCTCCGGGTCGTAGTTCGGGACTGCCAGCTCGTTCGCGAAGATCGTACCCGGCGGTGTCCAGTTGCTGAGGACGACACCGGTCTCCCCGAAGAACGCGTCCACGATCGCCTTGCGGTTGATCGCATATGACACGGCCTGGCGGATCTTGAGGTTGTCGAACGGCTTGTACTTCTGATTCATCGCGAGGACGCCCGTATTGCAGGCGCTGCCGCGATCGAAGTACTGGAGGTTGGCGTTGGCCTTGGCAGCCGGAACGTCGTTCGGCGCCAGGGTCTGCGACAGGTCGATGTCTCCGGCCTCAAGGGCGTTCAACGTCGCGGTGTTGTCCGAGATCGGCTTGAACGTGATCGCGTCGAGATAAGGGCCGCCGGCCGCGGCGTTCCAGTAGGTCGGGTTCTTGACCAGCGTGACATGGTCGCCCGGGACCCATTCCTTGAACATGAACGGACCCGTGCCGATTGCCGCCGGCGGGCCGCCCTGTGCGTACAGGTTGTTCTTGAAGTCCGGATCGCTCGCCTTGCCGTCCGTAAGGGCCTTCGGGCTCGAGATGCCGAACGGGGTCAGCGTCATGGTCACCAGGAACGCCGAGTTCGGTGCATTCAGCGTGAGCACGAACGTCGCCGGGTCCGGCGCCGCCGTGGAGGCGATCTTGCCGGTGATCACGGTGTCGATGTAATAGGTATACCCGAGATCGGTGTACGACTTCGGGATGCTCAGCCAGCGATCGAAGTTGACCTTGACAGCATCGGCGTTGAAGTCTGTCCCGTCCTGGAACTTGACTCCGCTGCGCAGCTTGAACGTGTACGTCAGGCCGTCATCGCTGATGGTCCAGCTCTCGGCGAGGCCGCCGATGATGTCGCTGCCGGTCCCCGGCTTCAGCGTGACCAGGGTCTCCATGATCTGCTGCAGGACATACGATGAGCTGGCGTCATCGACGAGCGCCGCGTCCGTCCGGTTGATATCGCTCGGGATAGCCACGACGAGCGTGCCGCCCGCCTTGGGGGCACTCGCGTCCGCAGACGGCGATGCCGCGGTGGATGGCGCCGCCGAGGCGCCTGTGGATGGGGCCGCCGACGGGGCGGTGCTGGTGGTGGCGCCTCCGCACGCTGCCACGATGATCGCGGTCGCGGCGACAAGCGCCCCGATGCGAATTCGGATCATGTGTCCTCCTCCTTGATCGATCGATCTCCCACAGGTCGGCGCGCAGGTCTCCCTACCATGCGTCGGCTCGTGGCGACGGTCGCCGGTCAGGATACCGTGGGTTCGTCGTCAACGCACCAACAATCTCCGGGGGCGCTACTGGACCAGGTGCTGTTCATCCTGATGGCCTGCCAACCAGGTTCAAGCAGGCGCGATGACCCCAGTGCCAGGGGCGGACTGCGCCTCGGCGACCTGCTCGACCACGTTCCGGTCGATCTCTTCCGGGAAGTGGCACGCCGTTGCATGGCCGGGGGCGATCTCGCGCAGCTCCGGGGCCTCCGTGACACAGCGTTCCGGGTTGCCGAGACGCTCGCGCAGCCAGCAGCGTGTGTGGAACCGGCATCCGGACGGCGGCGCCGCCGGCGACGGGATGTCGCCCTTCAAAACCAGCCGCTTCTTCTTGACCCGCGGGTTTGGGTTTGGGATGGCGGACAGCAGCGCGACCGTGTACGGATGGCGCGGGTTCCGGTACAACTCCTCGACGCCGGTCAGCTCGACCATCTTGCCCAGGTACATGACGCCGACCCGGTCGCTGATGTGCTCGACGACGGCCAGGTTGTGGGCGATGAACAGATAGGTCAGCCCCAGATCGTTCTGCAGGTCGTCGAGCAGGTTGAGGACCTGGCTCTGGATGGAAACGTCCAGGGCAGACACGGGCTCGTCGCAGACGATGAACTCCGGGTTGACCGCGAGCGCACGGGCGATCCCGATGCGTTGCCGCTGGCCGCCGCTGAATTCGTGCGGATACCGATGGATGTGGCTCTGGTTGAGGCCGACCTTGCCAAGGAGCTCACGGACGAGCGCCTCGCGCTTCTTCCTGTCCGACATGCCGTGGACCAGGGGGCCTTCCCCCACGATCTCGCCGACGGACATCCGGGGGTTGAGGCTGGCATACGGATCCTGGAACACGACCTGCATGTTCCGCCGGACGCCCTTCATCGACTTCGCCGGAGCGAGATAGGCTTTCCTGCCTGTCTTCCGCTGGGCCGGTGTCGGTACGTCGAAGACGCGCTGGCCCTTGAACGACACGGAACCCGATGTAGGCGGCAGCAGGCGCAGGATGACCTTTCCGAGCGTGGTCTTGCCACAGCCCGATTCGCCTACCAGGCCGAGGGTCTCGCCGCGCCGGATGTCGAAACTGACGCCGTCCACGGCGCGCACAGCGCCGATCCTGCTGATACCCAGCAGCCCGCCCTTGATCTCGAAGTGTTTCACGACGTCGTGCACGCTGACGAGGATGTCGTCTGCTACGGCCTCGGCTTTCACGGGTCCCTCGCTCATTCGACGGTCAGGCTGACGACTGCCGCTTCGGCGACCTCGGGCGGTGCGTCCGGACCCACCTCAGGCGGGCCACCGTCCGGCGTCAACCAGCACCGTGACAGGTGCCGTGTCGCCCCGGCGGGCAGGGTCCCGACGGTCACGTCGCGAAGCGGCGGTGGGCTGTCGCAGATCGGCATGACATTTGGGCAGCGACGCTTGAACAGGCAGCCCTTGGGCAGGTTCAGCGGATTGGGGACCACGCCCTGGATCACCGACAGGCGCGCCCGCTTCTCACCGAGCCGCGGGATCGATGCGAGCAGACCCTGCGTGTACGGGTGATGCGGCGCGCTGAACAACGTGTCCACATCGGCGCGCTCCACGACCTTGCCGGCGTACATCACGACGACTTCGTCGGCCATCTCGGCGACGACTCCGAGATCATGGGTGATGAGCATGATGGCCATCTTGTTGCGCTCGCGAAGCGCCTTCATCAGTTCCAGGATCTGGGCCTGGATCGTCACGTCCAACGCGGTCGTCGGCTCATCCGCGATGAGAAGCTCCGGGTTGGTCGACAGCGCCATGGCGATCATCACCCGTTGGCGCATGCCGCCGGACAACTGATGCGGATACGACTTGGCGCGCCGCTCCGCATCGGCGATGCCGACTTCCTTGAGCATGTGGATGGCTCGATCCCAGGCCTCGGCTTTCGGGACGCCCTCGTGCAGGCTGACAGCCTCGGCGACCTGATCGCCGCAGGTGAAGACCGGGTTGAGGGAGGTCATGGGCTCCTGGAAGATCATCGAGACCACCTTGCCCCGAACCTCGCCCATCTCGTCGTCACTAAGCTTCAGCAGGTCTCGCCCGTCCAGGAGGATCTCGCCCGCGACCGTCCGACCAGGCCTGTCCACGAGGCGCATGGCGGACAGTGCCGTGATGCTCTTGCCGCAGCCGGATTCACCGACGACGCCCAGGGTCTGTCCGTACTTGATCTCGAAACTGACCCCGTCGACGGCCTTGACCGTGCCGTCCTGCGTGAAGAAGTGGGTCTTGAGGCCCCGGATCTCCAGCACGTCGTCCATGTTTCTGGGGGTCGGCCCCTCGACCGGCTGACGCACGGTGGTCAACTCTCGACTCGCTGGCGCGGGTCGAGCGCGTCGCGCAGGCCATCGCCAAGGAAGCTCGCGCAGAGCACGATCACGATGAGCACGACGCCCGGATACAGGATCAGCTCCGGGTTCGAGTAGAAGTAGTCGCGGTAGCCTTGCAACATCTGGCCCAGGCTGACCTGTGGCGGGGCGATCCCGAAGCCCAGGAAGGACAGCGCGGACTCACCGATGATGGCATCGGCGACGCCGAGCGAGGCGGCGACGACCAGGGGCGCCATGGCGCCGGGCAACATGTGGCGCATGATGATCCGGGTCGGGCCTACGCCGAGCGCCCGGGCCGCTGCCACGAAGTCCGTCTCGCGCAGCTGCAGGAACTCCCCGCGCACGAGCCGCGCGGCCGTCGTCCAGCCGGCGATGCCGATCGCGATGACGATGACCCGGATGTCGCGAATCCCGAAGAAGGCGACGATCAGCAGGATGAGGAACAGGTACGGCAGCGAGAGCACCACGTCCACCATGCGCATCAGCAGGTTGTCCACCTTGCCGCCGAAATAACCGGCGATGGATCCGACCAGGGCCCCGATGCCGGCGATGATGAGGACCGAGGCGAATCCGATGATGAGCGAGGTCTGGGTCCCCTTGGCCAGGCGGAGGAAGACGTTACGGCCGATATCGTCGTACCCGAGCGGCGCGAACGGACTGATGGACGGCCCCGCGTCGATGAGGGCCAGGTTGGACTTCTGGTACTGATCCCCGGTCAAGGTGGGCACGATGACCGCGATCGCGATGGTGATCGCCAGCGTCACCACGGCGATGACCGCCAGGCGATGGCGGACGAACCGCTGCCGGACCAACTGCCAGTAGGTCCTGACCGGGACGAGGTCCACTTCGTCGTAGTCGGCCGGCACGGGGATCGTCCCCGGGGCGATCCCCAGATCCGCGGTCTGCATAGTCTGCGGCCCTCAGTACTTGATGCGCGGATCGACCACGCCGTACAGGATGTCGGCGATCAGGTTACCCATGATGACGAAGATCCCGACCAGCATCGCGGTGGCATAGATGGTGGGATAGTCGTTGCCCACGATGGCCGTGATGGTCAGGTCGCCGATGCCCGGGTACGAGAAGATCGTCTCGGTGATGACCGCTCCCGCGATCAGGGCCGGGATCGATAGTCCGATCAGGGTGATCAGTGGGATGAGTCCGTTGCGCAACGCATGCCGCCCCACGACACGCCGGCCGCTGGCGCCCTTTGCGCGCGCCGTGCGCACGTAGTCCTGGCGCATGACATCCAGCATGGAGGCGCGCAGGTAGCGCGAAAAGCCGGCGATGGACTGGACCGACAGGGCCACGACGGGGAGGAACAGGTGGTAGGCGACGTCCATCGGATTGCCGTCGCCGCCAAGGGTCTGACGTCCAAAGAGCGGAAAGCCGAAGCCGGTCCAGCCATAGAGCAGGACCGCCCCGAAGTACAGGATGTAGATGCCCAGCAGGAACGATGGGACGGCGTAGCCGATCGTCGCGAAGGTCGTGATGACCTTGTCCGTCTTGCTGTACTGACGAATCGCCGCCAGGATCCCGATCGGGATGGAGATCACGATCGTCACGACGAGCGATGTCCCCATCAGCAGCAGGGTGGAGCCCAGACGGTCCCCGACCTTCGTCAGGACGGGTGCGCCATCGATGAAGCTGTAGCCCCAGGCATCCACTCGCCAGATCTGGACATAGGCCGTGACCCACGCGATGTACTGCTCGAACAGGGGCTTGTCCAGGCCGTACAGGCGCGTGATCGCCGCAAGCTGCTCCGGCGACACCCGCGGATTGCGGAACCGGTCCACGGGGCTGCCAGGCGCGAGCTGGACGATCAGGAAGATGAGGACGGAGATCCCGAACAGGATCGGGATGGACTGGATGATCCGCCGGAGCGCGTAGGTGGCCATCGCTCGTTCGCCTCCTTACGGCGGTGGGCGGGTTCCTGAAGGTGTAGACCGAGGGCGCCCCGCGGGGACGCCCTCGGACAGGTCTACTCGTTCGCTGAGATGGGGTCCGGCGAAGCCGAACTTACACCATCAGCGGCTGGGTCACTTGGCGACGGTGACCTTGTTGATCTCGTGCGCGAACTGGATGGACTTCAGGTCGAACCCGCCGTCCGCCGTCGTGCCGACGCTCTTGCGAAGGCCCTGGTGGGCGATATCGGCCCAGGCGTAGATGACCGGGAGGTCATTCGACTGGATCACGGCGTATTCCTGGTAGATCTTGGCTCGAGCCGCCTGATCGAAGGTGATCAGGCCCTTGTCGATGAGCTTGTCGACCTCAGGGTTCTGGTAGCAGATGTAGTTGTTGGTGTCCGGCTTCTCGGCGGTCGAACACTCCTTGGAGTAGTAGAGGCTGTACGGATCCGGGTCGTATCCGGTGCCGAAGCCACCGAAGTAGGCATCGAACGGCTTGCCCGACGCGGCATCGGCGGCGTTGATGTGCGGGAAGACCGTCAGCATGTTCAGGATCGCACCGAAGTCCGTCTCCTTGAACTTGAAGTCGATCCCGCAGTTGCGGACCTGATCGGACATCAGCTGCATCCACTTGGCGCGGTTGGGTCGACCGGCGCGGACGGCGACGATGGTGGACAGCTTCTGGCCGGCCTTCTCATAGACGCCATCGGAACCCAACGTCCAGCCGGCACCCTCGATGAGGGCCTTGGCCTTGGCCTCATCCTTTGGATAGGTATTCAGACCTTCCTTCGGGTAGGCCCACGAGGCCGGCGGGATCTCGCTGTAGAGCGCGACGCCCAGGTCGTCCGTCGCGGCCTTCGTCGTGGCTTCCTTGTCGAAGCAGTACGAGACCGCCTGGCGAAGAGCTTTGTCGGCGAAGAGCGAGCCTTTGCGCTGGTTGAAGTACAGGGCGAAGAACCCGAAGTCCGGGTAGATCGCGAACTGCAGATTCGGGTCGTCCTTGATCTCGTTGTAGGTGCCGCCCTCCAGCGAGTACTTCCAATCGACCTGACCGCCCTTCAAGGCCTGTCCGCCGGCGATGTCGTCCTTGATGATCGGCAACAAGATCCTGGGGATCGTGGACGCACCGTTGAAGTAATCCGGGTTGTTCGCGAACTCCAGGCTTTCGCCCGTCTTGTAGCTCACGAACTTGAACGGGCCCGTGCCGAGGCCGACCGGGTTCAGCTGGATGTCGAGGTACTTGTAGGCGGCGGCCAGGGCATCCGTTGCGGACGCCGTGAGCGTCGTCTGGATGGTGCGCAGCCGCGCGATGTTGTCCTGCGTGTAGGCGTTCTCGTCCAGCGCACCGGTGTCATCGGTATAGAGGGCCTTGTCGGCCAGCGGCTGGCCGGCCTTTGTCAGGAGCCCTTCCGCTTCGGCCGTGAACGGCTTGTAGTTCACGGTCGGCGCGGTGTCCCCCTCGGCGGGCGGCCCGGTCGGGGTCTTCTCCTCGGCGTCGACCTTGTCCAGGAGGGCGCTCAACTCCGCGGCCGTGACGGCCTTGGTCTTCTCCTGGTACCGGGCGTAGGAGGCATCCACCGCGTCCTTGCTCTCGATGAGCGTGCCTGGCAGGTAGATCGTGGCGAAGGTCGACAACGGCTGCTTGAGGGTGAACTTGACCGTGAGGTCATCCACCTTTTCGATCTTGTCGACGAAGGCGTTTGTGCACGCGGCGGGGCTATAGGTGCAGTTGACGCTCTGCGCCAGGGCGTAGGTCTGGACCACGTCGTCCGCGGTCATGTCGGTCCCGTCGTGGAACTTGACCCCCGGGACCAGGCTGATCGTCCAGGTCTTCCCGTCAGGGCTGACGTCCGCGAGCTTCGACGCGAGGTTCGGGATGGGTGTCAGGGAAGCATCGAACCCGTACAGGCCATCGTACAGCCACGTGTTGGCCTGGGCCGCGGGGACGTTGTCCGCCGCGTTGGTGAGGCCGCCGGAGATATCTGCATCGATCGGGTACCGCAGGTCCGCGGACGATGCGGCCCCTCCGGATGAGGCAGGTGCACCAGACGCTCCCGCGGAGTTCGCCGGCGATGGACTGGTGGTGGAACCGCCGCAGGCTGTCGCGATGATGGCGACCACGCCGACGATCCCAAGGAGACGTTTGTGCATGAACTGTCCTCCGAAACGGGTGGGCCCCGATAGCTCCGCAGTCCGATCCGGCCCGACTGTCGTTCTGGCGCGATCCCGTCCTCCGCCAGGTCGAGCCTCCCGCTCGAAACGGCACATGGGCGAGTAGCGACAGCAGCACGGTCCCGGTCGGCGCGCTGGCGCAACTATCCACAGCACCCCATGGGCTGTCAACCTGAACCTAACGAACGTTCGTGTGGCGAGCACCATGGCGCCGATGCCAGCCCTGGCGGGCGCCCGGGATCAGTCCGGACAGGGCGTCTCGAACGTCGGCACCGAGCGCCAGCGCAGGTTCGGCTGACGAGCCGCGGTGGCCTCATCCAGGCGACGGACCGGCGCCGTGTGCGGAGCGCCCGTCACGATGTCGGGGTTGCTGTGGGCCTCGGCGGCGATGGCGATCAGCGCCTCAGCGAACGCGTCCAGCGTTTCCACCGATTCCGTCTCGGTCGGCTCGATCAGCATCCCTTCATCCACGATCAGCGGGAAGTAGATCGTGGGCGGGTGATAGCCGAAGTCGATCAGCCGCTTGGCGATGTCCAGCGTGCGCACGCCGGTCACGCGCTTGATGGTCGAGGCCGAGGCCACGAACTCGTGCTTGCAGAGCCGGTCGTACGGGATGTCGTAGGTGCCACTCAGGCGCTGTCGCAGGTAGTTCGCCGCGAGGACCGCATCGTCGCTGACCTCGCACAGCCCCGAGGCGCCATGGGCACGGATATAGGCGTACGCGCGCACGAGCACGCCCGTGTTGCCCACGAAACTGCGCAGCCGCCCGATGGACGTGGGTCGCTCGCCACGGCGCTCCAGACGGTAGGACCCATCCGGCTCGCGCAGGACCCGCGGCGACGGCAGGTACGGGCTCAGCGCCGCCCCCACCCCGACCGGCCCCGCACCGGGCCCCCCGCCACCATGCGGGGTGCTGAATGTCTTGTGAACGTTGAAGTGCATCACGTCGAAGCCGGCCTCGCCCGGCTTGAACCGACCCATGATCGCGTTCAGGTTCGCCCCGTCCATGTAGGCCAGGGCGCCGGCCGCATGGACCGCCTCGAGCAACTCGCCGATGCGCGACTCGAACAGCCCCAGCGTCGAGGGGTTGGTGATCATCACGGCGGCGGTGCGCGGACCCAGAGCCGCCCGGAACGCGTCGAGATCCACGCCGCCGTCCGCGGCGGACGGGATGGTGATCGTCCGGAAGCCGGCCATGGTCGCGGTCGCGGGGTTCGTGCCGTGCGAGCTGTCCGGGACCAGGACCTCCGTTCGGTCCGTGTCGCCTCGGTCGCGGTGATACGCCCGGATCATGAGGATCCCGGTCAGCTCGCCCTGGGCGCCAGCCGCAGGTTGCAAGGTCACCGCGCGCATCCCGGAGATCGCGCAAAGCGCGCCCTCCAGCTCGAACAGCAGTTGCAGGGTGCCCTGCGCCCCGGCGTCGGGGGTCAGTGGATGGAGGTCGGCGAAGCCGGGCAGGCGGGCGGCCCACTCGTTGAGCTTCGGGTTGAACTTCATTGTGCACGAGCCCAGCGGGTAGAACCCGGTGTCCACCGCGAAGTTGAGCTGAGACAGGTTGACGTAGTGGCGGACCACGTCCGGCTCGTTCATCTCAGGGAGCGCCGGAGGGTTGGCACGACGCGCATCGGCCGGAATGCGATCCAGCGCGTCTGCCGGTGGATGCGGGATCTTGCCACCGCCACGACCCGGCCTGCTCCGCTCGAACAGCGTGGGCTGCAGGCGCGGGCCGGTGACGCTCATCGAGCGCGCCCGGCGACGGGTGCGAGCTCAGCCTCAAGTTCGGCAGCGAAGCGCTCGATGTCGGCCGGCGTGGTCACCTCCGTCGCGCAGACGAGCAGGCCGTCGTGCAGGGTCGGGTCGTCCGGTTCGGCGTCCGCGAGGACGAGACCGGCCAGGACGCCGCGGTCGAGGAGCCGCGCATGCACCCCGCGCGCATCCGGCACCCGCACGACGAACTCGTTGAGGTACGGACCCGGGTGCAGGCGAGGGGCGCCGGCGGCGGCGAGGGCCCGCTCCAGTTCGAGCGCCCGACTGGCACCGAGGGCAGCGACATCGCGCAGCCCGTGCGGGCCGATGGTCGCCAGATAGATGGACGCCGCGAGTGCCAGGAGCGCCTGGTTCGTGCAGATGTTGCTCGCAGCCTTGTCGCGGCGGATGTCCTGCTCGCGCGCGCGCATCGTCATGACGAACGCGCGTTGGCCGTCGAGGTCACTGGTCATCCCGACCAGTCGCCCGGGGATCTGCCGGACGAGCGCCTCCGTCGAGGCGAGGATCCCGAGGTACGGCCCGCCGTACTGGGGGGCGATCCCGAGCGGCTGGCCTTCACCAGCTGCGATGTCCGCCCCATAGGCACCGGGCGGTGCCAGGACAGCCAGACTGACGGGCTCCACGACCGCGATGAAGAGCGCCCCCGCGGCATGGGCGAGCTCCGCGATCCGCGGCATCGGCTCCAGCAAGCCCAGGAAGTCCGGCTGGGCCGCAACGACGCCGGCGACCGGACGATCCGGGTCCGCGAGAAGGCGTTCCAGGGCGGCCAGGTCCGTGGTCCCGGCCGCCTCGCCGTCGACGACCAGCGGGATCTCGTCGAGCTCCAGGCCCCCCTCGAAGTAGGTCGCCACGGTCTGGCGGTAGTGCGGGTGGACCCCACGAGAGATGAGGACTCGATCGCGCCGGGTCGCCCGACAGGCCATCAGCGAGGCTTCGGCGGTCGCGGCAGCCCCGTCATAGTGCGAGGCGGACACGACATCCAGGTCCACCAGCTCGGCGAGCAGGGACTCGTACTCGTAGATGCTCTGCAGCGTCCCCTGGCTGACTTCGGGCTGATACGGAGTATAGGCGGTGTACCACTCACCGCGCAGCAGCAGCTGATCGACGGCCGGCGGGCTCCAGTGCCGATAGACGCCGGCCCCAAGGAACGACGCGAGACCCGTCCGATTACGGCCGGCCAGCGCCTGGAGACGGGCGGCCAGCTCCAGTTCGGGTTCGGGCGGCGGCAGGTCCAGCGGCGTCGCGCGAAGCGCCGGAGGGATGTCTTCGAACAACTCGTCGACGGAGGTCAGCCCGAGCGCGGCCAGCATCCGTTCACGGTCGCTGGCGGTATGGGGACCGTAGGGCATCGCTGCGATCAGCCCGCCGCGACGAGATCGTCGTACGCCGCCGCATCGAGCAGCTCGGCCAGTTGGCTCGTGTCGGCGATCCGGAGCTGGATCATCCAGCCTTCGCCATATGGATCGCTGTTGACCGATTCGGGAGCGGCGGTGAGGCCCGGGTTGGTGGCGGTCACCTCGCCGCTCAGCGGGGCGAACAGGTCGCTCACCGCCTTGACCGACTCGACGACACCGAACGCCGACGCCTGCTCCAGCGCTCGACCGACATTCGGCAACTCGACGAAGACGATGTCCCCCAGCTGATCCGCGGCGTACTGGGTGATGCCCACGGTGGCGCTATCGCCATCGAGGCGAACCCACTCATGGTCCGTGGTGTAGCGCAGTTCGGCGGGGACCATCGCGGGTGGGAACCTCCTGCGAACGTCGGCGGTCAGCCGGGGCGGCGATAGAAGGGCAGCTCGACGACCCTGGCGGGGACCCGTGCCGCACGGATCTCGATGTCGACTACTGTACCCGGCTCGGCATCACCGGTGGCGACGTACGCCATCGCGATCGGGACGCCAAGGGTCGGCGACTGGGTACCGCTCGTCACCACCCCGCTGGCGCGGTCGCCGAGGTGCACCGGATACCCGTGGCGGGCGATGCCGCGACCCTCGATGAGCAGACCCACCAACCGTCGCGTGGGACCGTCTCGGGCGACCTTCTCGAGGGCTGACCGACCGACGAAATCGCCGGTCTTGCCCAGCTTGACCAGCCGCCCAAGGCCGGCGTCGTACGGCGTCGTCGTACGATCGAGTTCGTTGCCGTACAGGGGCATCCCCGCTTCCAGGCGCAGCGTGTCGCGTGCCCCGAGGCCGACCGGCCCGCCACCGTCGGCTTGCGTGACCTGCAGCAGGGCGTCCCACAGCTCGCCGGTCCGCTCCGTCTCGACGAAGACCTCGAAGCCATCCTCGCCCGTGTAGCCGGTGCGAGCGACCAGCGCCGGGATGCCGGCGACCTGCCCCTCCGCGATGGCGTAGTAGCGGAGGGCGGCGAGATCCACGTCGGTCAACGGCTGCAGCGCAGCCAGCGAACGCGGACCCTGGATCGCCACGAGGCCCATCGCCAGCGACCGATCGTCCAGGACGGCGCCGAAGCCGTCGATGCGTTCGGCCAAGGCGTCCGAGACGGTCGCCGCGTTCCCGGCGTTCGCGACGACGAGGAACCGCTCTTCCGCGAGCCGATAGACGATGAGGTCGTCCATGATCCCGCCGTCCGGCAGGCAGATCATGGAGTAGTGAGCCCGGCCGATGGCCAGAGACGGTGGGTCCGTCACGAGGGCCGCGGCCAGGGCCGCCCCCGCGCCCGGTCCATCCACGAACAGTTCGCCCATGTGCGAGAGGTCGAACAGCCCGAGCCTTGCGCGGACCGTCCGATGCTCCTCGAGGATGCCGCCGTACTGGACGGGCATCCGCCAGCCGCTGAACTCGATGAGTCGTGCCCCGAGCGCCTCGTGGCGCGACTCGAGGGGGCTGTGC
Organism: Candidatus Limnocylindrales bacterium; assembly: GCA_046593725.1. Lineage (GTDB taxonomy): Bacteria > Chloroflexota > Limnocylindria > Limnocylindrales > CSP1-4 > SPCO01. The sequence continues at coordinate 79,410 of JBKJQY010000088.1, read as the reverse complement.
AGGACGACCGCTTCGGCGTCGGTCACGACGCGTCCCCAGGTGCGGCGGGCAGCGCCGCGAACGCCTTGGCGACCAGCGCACGCTCGGTCTCGAAGGTCAGGACGGTGGGCGCTTCGTCGAACCGGATCCAGCGCACCTCGTCGAACTCGTGGTCGTGGCCCTCGAGCGACCCGCCCGTGGGCTCCATCAGGAAGTAATGGACGATCTTGTGGATCCGACGGCCCGACTGGACGAAGTCGTACTCGATCGAATCGAGCGGGCCGCTGATGCGAACGTCCAACCCGGTCTCCTCGGTGACCTCGCGAATCGCAGTCTCCTGCGTCGTCTCACCCGGGTTCGGCGTGCCCTTGGGCAATGTCCAGGTCCGCCCGTCGCGCTCGCGACGACGACTCCCGACGACGAACCAGGCCTGCCCGTCCTGCTGACGGACGACGATCCCGCCGGCGGAGGTGGCGGTCGAGTTCTTCAGCCTCGCCACGGCGCCGGCGCGGCGCTGGCACGCCTGACGGTCCCGGGCTGGACCGCGTTCGCCCAGCGCATCACCACGAGCGGTCGCGGCCGTCCGCCGGACGCCGCCAGGCTCCGGGCCGGTGTGATCGCCCGCCAGCCGGCCCGGAGGTGGGTCAGCGGGGCGATGTCGGGATGACGGAGGACGGTGGCGCGCGGCGTCGCGGCCTGGAGGGACCCACTTGGACGGAGTCCCAGGCGACGTTCGCGGGTACGCGACGACGGACGAACGAATCTGGCCGCCGGTCGAGCCGCGTACTTGGCGGCGATGCTGTGCTGCATGGGGGGTAATGGTACCCCGTCAGTCCGCGCTTGCAAGAGCGGACCGTAACGCCTCGAGACGCTCCGGTGCCAGCGCGCCACGCGATGCGGCGATCTCGATCTCACGTTCGGCGGCCGCCCGGTACAGGTCGAGGGCCCGTGGCGCGTGGGCGCGCAGAGTTGCAAGGTGGTCGCGCAGCGTCCCGCTGTCGCCCCGCGTGATGGGTCCGGTCAGGGCCGCGGCGACCCCGAGCGCCCTGGCGTTGCCGAGGGTGCCCTCGATGAGCGGCCCGTAGATCGCCAACGATCCGGCTTCGTCCAGGCCCGCGACCCGACCCAGCTCGACGATCGCGTCGAGCAGCGCGATGAATCCACCGGCGGCGAGGACGGCCGCCGCGTGGTAGGCGCTCTTGGAGCCAGGCGCCAGTCGGACCGGGCGCCCGCCGATGGCCTCGGCCATGCGCGCGAGGAGGTCGGCCAGCTGGTCGTCCGCCTCGATCGCGATCGTCGCGCCGCGCAGGGCAGCGACGGCCCGTTCGACGTCGGCGAAGGCGACCAGCGGATGGAAGGCCCCGACCTGGGTGCCCGCCGCCATCGCCGGGGCGAGGATGTCCATGCCAAGCGCGCCACTGGTGTGGACCATCGCCTGGCCGCCGTACATCCGGACCTGGCGGGCGAACCCCTCGAGGGCGTCGTCCGGGATGGCGACCAGGACCAGCTCTACTTCCTCCACGAGCGCCTGCGCCTCCGCAAACGCACGAGTCGCGCCGGTCAGGGCCTGGGCTCGTTCACGGCGCTCGGGGTCACGGCTGGCGATGGCGTGGACCGGCCAGCCCGCGCGGGACAGCGCCACGCCCAGGGCGGTCCCGACGGGCCCCGCCCCGACGATTCCCAGGGTCGGCGTCTCGCCGGGCCCGGACACCTCGTGCGGATGGTGGTGGTCGCTCGGATGGACCTCGTCGCCGTGGCGGTGCTGGCCCGGCGGAAGGGGATCGAGGTCGATGCCGGCCGCCTCGATGGCTGCCGTAGTCTCCTCGTGCTCGCGCTCCGGATCCGGGGCCGGGGGTTCCTGCCAGCCCTTCACGGGGCCCACGACCCGAGGCCGGGTCCATCGCGGTACGCTTGCACCCGTCGAGTGTAGCGAGCCAGCGAGGTGGGACACCGGTGTCACGGACGGATCCATTCAGAGCCAGGGCTTCGCTCGGCGATGGTCTGCCGGACCTCTACCGGCTGGACGCCCTGGCGACCCTGATCGACCTTCCGTCGGCTCCGGTCACGGTCAAGATCCTGCTCGAAAACCTCCTGCGCCATGCGGGTGGTGGCGTCGTGACCGAGGCGGATGTCCGAACGCTGGCCTCGTGGCGAGCGGGCCAGCCGGCGGAGGCAGAGATCCCGTTCATGCCGTCCCGGGTCATCCTGCAGGACTTCACGGGAGTCCCGGCCATCGTGGACCTCGCAGTCATGCGCGATGCGATGGCGGACCTGGGCGGCGACCCGGCGGCGGTCAATCCGATGGTCCCCGCGGACCTCGTCATCGACCATTCCGTGCAGGTGGACCGGTTCGGGACACCGGGCGCCTTCGCCTTCAACGTCGAGCGCGAGTACGAGCGCAACGGCGAGCGCTACCAGCTCCTGCGCTGGGCCCAGACCGCGTTTCGCGACCTCCGGGTCGTCCCGCCTGGCACCGGTATCGTCCACCAGGTCAACCTCGAATTCCTGGCCACGGTCGTCGCGGATCGAGAGGATGCTGAAGGCGGCCGCGTCGCGTTCCCGGACACGCTCGTGGGGACCGATTCGCATACGACGATGGTCAACGGCCTGGGCGTCCTGGGCTTCGGCGTCGGTGGCATCGAGGCGGAGGCCGTCCTCCTCGGTCAGCCGCTCTACCAGCCGATGCCGCACGTCGTGGGGGTGCGCCTCACGGGGACCCTTCCGCGCGGGTCGACGGCGACCGACCTGGTCCTGGTCGTGACCGAGATGCTGCGGGCGCACGGGGTCGTGGGCGCGTTCGTCGAATTCGCCGGTGATGGCCTGGCCGGCCTGTCGCTGGCGGATCGCGCCACGATCAGCAACATGAGCCCGGAGTTCGGGGCGACCGCAACGCTCTTCCCCATCGACGACGAGACGCTGGCCTACCTGCGGCTCACGGGCCGGTCGCCGGAGCGCGTCGCCCTGGTCGAACGCTACGCCAGGGCCCAGGGCCTGTGGCGTTTGCCGGGTGTCTCACCCGTCTTCGATGAGGCGCTCACGCTGGACCTGGGATCCGTCGCGCCGTCCCTCGCCGGACCACGACGACCACAGGATCGGGTCCTGCTGGAGGACCTGCCCGGCAACTTCACCGGCGCGTTCCCGGCCGCGTCGGCTGCCGCGACGGACGGGGTCGCGATCGACCTGGACGGCGTGGCCGCCACGATCCGCCAGGGCTCGGTCGCGATTGCCGCGATCACCTCCTGCACGAACACGTCCAACCCGACGGTCATGATCGGGGCCGGGTTGCTGGCACGAAACGCGGTCGCTCGCGGCCTGCGCGTCAGCCCGACGGTGAAGACGTCCCTGGCGCCCGGTTCACGCGCGGTGACCGGCTACCTTGAAGCCGCCGGCCTGATGGCGCCGCTTGAGACCCTGGGGTTCGCGCTGGCGGGTTATGGCTGCACGACGTGCATCGGCAACTCCGGGCCGCTGGACGTGGCCGTGGCGACGGCGGTCGAGGCGAACGACCTGGTGGTCGCGGCCGTGCTGTCCGGCAACCGCAACTTCGAGGGCCGGATCCATCCGCTCGCGCGGGCCTCGTACCTGGCCTCCCCACCCCTTGTCGTGGCGTTCGCGCTGGCCGGCCGCGTGGACACGGACCTCACGACCGAACCGCTGGGCTTCGACGATAGCGGTGAACCCGTGTTCCTCGCCGACATCTGGCCGTCCCCGGACGAGATCCGGACCGTGATCGGCGAGTCCATCGACCCGGAGCTGTTCCGGCGAACCTACGCCACCGTATTCGAGGGCGACGACCGCTGGCGCGCCCTGCCGATCCCGTCCGGCGACCGTTACGCCTGGGCTGACGACTCGACGTACATCGCCAAGCCGCCGTTCTTCGATGGACTCTCGTTCGAGAGCGACGCGGTCCACGACATCACCGGCGCCCGGGCCCTGGCCGTGCTGGGGGATTCCGTGACGACGGATCACATCTCACCCGCCGGATCGATCTCCCCGTCGTCGCCGGCCGGCCAGTGGCTGCAGGAGCGCGGCGTCGGTCCGCTCGAGTTCAACTCGTACGGTGCGCGTCGCGGCCAGCACGAGGTCATGATCCGTGGCACGTTAGCCAACATCCGCCTGCGCAACGCCCTGGCCGATGGGCGCGAGGGTCCCTATACGGTCCACCTGCCGGATTGCGACCCGGGCTTCATCTACGACACGGCCATGCGCTACGCCGCGGAAGGCACCCCACTCGTGCTGCTCGCCGGCAAGGAGTACGGCAGTGGCTCATCCCGCGACTGGGCGGCCAAGGGCACCAGGCTTCTTGGCGTGAAGGCGGTCATCGCCGAGTCGTACGAACGGATCCATCGCTCCAACCTCGTCGGCATGGGCGTCCTGCCGCTCCAGTACCAGCCCGGCGAAACCGCGGCGTCCCTCGGGCTGACCGGCCGCGAGACGTTCTCCATCCTGGGCCTGGAGGGTGGCCCCGCCCCGCGCCAGGTCGTGACGGTGGTCGCGACCCGTGACGCAGCGGCGGGCGGCGACGGGGGCGAAACGCGCTTTACGGCCATCGCCCGGCTGGACGGCCCGATCGATGTCGACTACTACCGAGCCGGCGGGATCCTGCCCGCCGTGCTGCGTCGGCTGGCGGCGGCGCCGGCCCACTGACCGCGGGGGCGCGGAGGACACGATGAAGCCCCCGGGGGAGGACCGAGGGCTTCGTCGCGGAGGAGGAGTTCTGCAACCTGTGACGTGTCGATCCCTGGTTTCGTTACGCGCCCGGCACAGGGCGCATCCAGGTGATCGGTAGGGGACCAGAGATCGCTCGGCCAGTCCTCAGGACGAAGATTGAGTCGCCGGGTGGGTACGCGTGCCCATACCGTGTGAACGTCGACGGAGTTCGACGCATCAGACGTGGATGGCATGGACACACAGCTCGTGCTTTTGGCACAACGCGGTGACGAGGAGGCCTTCGCGAGCCTCGCCGTTGCCGTGGGCGACCGTCTCCATGCGGTGGCGCACAGGATCCTGCGCGACACCGATCTCGCCGAAGACGCGACGCAGCAGGCGCTGCTGAGCATCTGGCGGGACCTTCCGCAACTCCGCGACCCGACGCGCTTTGACGCCTGGTCCTACCGGCTCCTCGTGCGCGCCTGTTACACCGAGGGACGCCGGACCCGACAGTGGACTCCCAACCTTCGACTGCTGCCGGCGGATGAGCCGTCAGCGGGAGAGGGCCTGGATTCGGTCGCGGATCGCGACCAGCTCGAGCGCGGCTTCCGCCGGCTCTCCATCGACCATCGTGCGGTGGTGGTGATGCACCACTACCTGGACATGCCGCTCGATGCGGTCGCCGAGACCCTCGGCGTCCCCATCGGGACGGTCAGATCACGTCTCCATCATGCGATGCGCGGGTTGCGTGCGGCCCTCGAGGCCGATGCCCGACCGAACGTGCGGGAGGTGACCCGATGAGGACCGAGCCCGACGTCACGCGCGCCGTCCGGTCGTGGCTGACCGAAGGTGCGGACCGGATGCCTGACCGCGTCCTGGAGTCCGTGCTGGACCTCGTGCCCACGACCCCACAGCGTCGACCCTTCTGGTCGTCGCGGAGGTTACCCACCATGACCAACACCACGCGCGCGGCCCTCGCGGCCGTCGCCGTCATCATCGTGGCCCTCGGAGCCATCGCGCTGCTCCCAAGATCGAGCGGGACCGGCGGGCCGGCGATCACGCCGTCACCTTCGGTCGTCCCGAGCTCGGCCCCACCGGTGACGCCGTCACCGTCCGCCTCCGGAGCCCTCACGTTCGGGCTCAACCTGCCCATGAAGGCCGGTACCTATCAGGTCGCGGCTCCGTTCGCGAAGCCGTTCACTGTCACGTTCCCTGAAGGATGGCTCGCCGCATACGAGACGCAGGGCGATGTCGGATTCCACAAGCTGCTGCCGGCCCAGGGGGCCGTGTGGCTGGTCGCCGATCTCGCCAAGGACGTCTACCGCGATCCGTGTCACACGGAGAGCGGCAGAGTCACGCCGGAACCGACGCTCGACGGCTACGTCGCCGCACTGACGACGATGGTCGGCTTCGAACCAGGGCCGGTCACCGACGTGGAGATCGGGGGCCATCCGGCCAGGACATTCGTGCTTACCCATGCCATCGATACGACGACGGCGAACTGCACGGAGGGCCCGATGCTCCCGCTGTGGACCTTCCTGGGCGGCACCACATCAGGAGCGGCCACCAATGGCGTCGGGACCGAGGAACTCTGGGTCGTGGACGTCAACGGCACTATCGTGATCCTTGACGGCTCCGGGTTCACGACGACCCCGCCGGCAGATCTCGTCGAGATGCGGGAGGTCGTCGCGACCATCAGGTTCGACTGACGATCGCCTTCGACTGACGGCGGTTCCGGCGACCTCCTGTCGTCGGCTCGTCGTGATCGGCCACCGAGCCGGGGCCCAGACGGGTCCCGGCTCGGTCGATGGGCGTACCCGCGGCGTTTCTGCGCGCCAGGGGCGGACGTGGTCAGTCGGCGGGCGGGACCACTACGCGATCGGCTCCTCGTCCGGATCGAGGGTCAGGGCCGCCGAGTTGATGCAGTAGCGCAGGCCGGTCGGGTTCGGCCCGTCATCGAACACGTGACCCAGGTGCCCGCCGCAGTTGGCGCACATCGCCTCGGTCCGGGTCATGAACAGGGACCGGTCGGTCTCGGTCGCGACGGCGCCCGGATCGGCCGGCGCATAGAAGCTGGGCCAGCCGCTCCCCGACTCGAACTTCGTGTCCGAGCGGAAGACTTCGGTCCCGCAGCCGGCGCATCGGTACGTGCCGTCACGATGCTCATCCCAGAGGGCGCCGGTGAAGGCTCGCTCGGTCCCCTTCTTGCGCAGCACCCGGTACTGCTCCGGGGTCAATGCCGCGCGCCACTCGTCATCGGTCCGGGCGGCCTTCGCCGCGGTCGGTGTCTCGTCCATGGGTCTCGCTCCTTGCATCCGGGCGCATCGGCACCCATGCCAACCATACGGGTGGGATGTGACAGGGTCGTGACCGGCGAGGTGGTGGGTGTGGTGGGCGATACTGGATTCGAACCAGTGACCTCACGGATGTGAACCGTGCGCTCTAACCGACTGAGCCAATCGCCCCAGGATCGCGACGCCGCAGTGGGGCATCGGATGCGGCGCTGATCATACCCGCAGCCCGGGCCAGTGGGCAACGATCGACTCCGACCTGGCGCCCTCGACGGCGATGACCTTGTGCCGCGAGGAGTCGCCGCTGACCAGCCGGACGGCGCTCAGGGACACGCCCAGGTCCCGGGCGCAGGCCGCCATCCACGACCTCGTCGATACCGTCCCGGTTTGCACGCGGCGTCACCCGGACCGCGAACCGGACCTCAGCCATTCAGCCCCCCGACACGATCGGCCGGCGTTCGCCGAACAGGGCACGGCCCACGCGGACGATGGTGGCGCCTTCCTCGACGGCGACGGGATAGTCGTCGCTCATGCCCATCGACAGGTCCGGACCGAGCGCGTGGCCGTCAGCGCGCAGGCGTTCCGAGACTTCGCGCAGGCCCCGGAACGTGGCGCGAGCCTCCTCCGGCGTCCCGACGAGCCGCCCGATCGTCATCAGGCCGCGGACGTCCAGGTCGGGGCACTCCGCGAGTGCTTCGAGGGCCGCCGGCAACTCCCGGACATCGAAGCCGGCCTTGGCCGGGTCGTCGTCGACGTTCACCTGGAGCAGGACCGTCAGCCGAGCACCCGGCCGGACCTCGCCGACGAGGCGATCCAGGTGCTGGGCCAGCCCCACCGAGTCCACCGACTGGATGACATCGAACAGTTCGATAGCGCGCCTGGCCTTGTTCGACTGGAGCGGCCCGACGAGGTGCCACGTGACGCCGGGCAGGAGCGGGACCTTGTCGACGGCCTCCTGGACCCGGTTCTCACCCAGGGTCGTGAGGCCGGCGGCGACGGCAGCCCTGAGCCGTTCAGCGGTGACGGTCTTGGAGACCGCAACCAGGGTGACCTCGGCCGGGTCGCGACCGATGCGCGCACACGCCTCGGCGATGTCGGCAACGACGCGCGCGCGGGAGGCGTCGAACGAGGCGACGTCGAGCGGATCCATCACGTGCGGACCGGTGGGATCGCCACCGGACGGCTACTTGCGGCGGAGGAAGCTGGGGATCTCCAGGTCGTCCGCGTCGTACGTCGTCGCCGCACGCTTTGCCGGTGCCGGCTCCCCGACCGACCTCGTCGGCGCACTCACGAGCGCTGCGATCTCATCGTCGCCGCGCGTGGACGTTCCGTAGGACGGGCCGTCGGCGGACTCGTCGCGCTGGCGCTGGAGCTCATCGAGGAAGTCGCGCTCGCGCGGCGCTCGCAACGAGCCGGCGGAGTCCATGACGCCGGTCGCCTCGCGATTGCTCGACTGGCGCTTGCGGCCACCGTCGAAGCCGGTCGCGATGACGGTGATCATCACCTCGTCGCCGAGCCGCTCGTTGAAGCTCGTCCCGAAGATGATGTTGGCCTCCGGATCCGCAGCCGCGCGGATCTCCTCGGCGGCCTCGGTCACCTCGTACAGGCTCAGGTTGGACGAGCCGGTGATGTTGAACAGGATGCCTTGCGCGCCGGCGATATCGACTTCGAGCAGCGGGCTGGCGATCGCCTGACGGGCGGCCTCCACGGCGCGGTTCTCGCCGCTCGCCCGGCCGATGCCCATGAGCGCCGAGCCGGCGTCCTTCATGATCGCGCGGACGTCGGCGAAGTCCAGGTTGATGAGACCCGGCATCGTGATGATGTCGCTGATGCCCTGGACGCCCTGGCGAAGCACATCGTCCACGACACGGAAGGCATCGATGATGCTGGTGTTCTTCTGGACGACGTCCTTGAGGCGGTCGTTGGGGATCGTGATCAGCGTGTCGACCTGGGCCTTGAGCTCCTCGGCCGCCTTCTCCGCGATCAGCTTGCGCTTGTTGCCTTCGAACGCGAACGGCTTGGTCACGACCGCGATCGTGAGGGCGCCGCCTTCCTTGGCGATCTGCGCGACGACCGGAGCGGCCCCCGACCCGGTGCCACCACCGAGACCGGCCGTGATGAAGACCATGTCCGAGCCTTCAAGTGCCTGGGCGATCTTCTCCGAGTCCTCTTCCGCCGAGCGCTGCCCGATGCCCGAGTCGCCGCCTGCACCCAGTCCGCGGGTGACCTTGTCGCCGATGCGGATCTTGTGCGGCGCGTCCGCCTGGAGGAGGGCCTGCGAATCCGTGTTGCAGGCGATGAACTCGACGCCCATCATCTCCGCCCGGATCATCCGGTTGACGGCATTACTGCCGCCACCACCCACTCCGATGACGCGGATCAGCGCGAAGTTCTCGGAATCGGAACGCAGCGGCATCGGCCTCTCCTCCGGTGACCCTGGGGTCATGTGGAACCTGTCTCGGTCGATTGGGAACGGACCCACGTGATGGGGTGCGCACGCTGGCCCGCTCGGTTCGGGCGAGTATAGCGCCGGGGCGTCCGGACGGGTATGGGGCAGACGCGAGGGCCGTCCGAACCGGTGGTGCCGCGGCGCACCGGGGGGAGCGGCGAGCCGGGCGGCGTCCGGCGGCCTCCGGCGGCGAGTCTGCGTCATACGAAAGCGGGGGTAGCGTTAGGCGGGGTCCGGGGACGTTGTCGGGTATGGATCCGCCGGGTCGGGCTCGGGCCACGCTTGGACGGCCGGCGAGCGGTTCCTGAACGGGTGCTTGCCGACGTCTAACGCTCTCCTGGGGTGACATTTGGCGCCCGGCGCCCCGAGGCAGTGCGCATTTGTGCGCCCGGCGCCCCGTTGCGCAGTCACGACCTACGGGAAGATGCTCCGCAGCGCGTCGCGCAATCGGCCCAGGCCGCCCATCGCGGGGGCGGACTCGTAGCGGTGCGGCTCGCCCGACGTCAGGCTGATGGCGCCCCACTGGAGCAGTCCCACGGCCGTGGAGTAGCTCGGGTTCAGGAGCGTGTCGACGAGTCCAGCGATCCCGACGGGCGCCGCGACGCGGACCGGCATCTCCAGCACGGCCCGGCCGAGTTCGGCGGCACCCGCCAGCTGCGACGCTCCACCGGTCAGCACGATCCCCGCCGGCAGCATCCCGACGCCCGCGGCGTGCATCTCGTTGCGGATCAGCTCGAAGGTCTCGCGCATGCGCGCCTCGATGATCTGGCAGACCTCCAGACGGCTGACGGTCCGCCCGGCATCGTCGCCCAGGACGGATACGACGATCTCCTCGTCGTCGGCCACCTGGCGCAGGTCGCAGGTCCCGTGGTTGACCTTCAGTTCCTCGGCGACCTGGATGCTGGTCTTGAGTCCGATCGCCACGTCGTTTGTGACATTGCTGCCACCGACCGGCAAGACCCGGGTGTGGAACGGTGACCCATCCTGGAACAAGGCGAGGTCGATCGTACCGGCGCCGATGTCCGCGACCGCGACGCCAAGCTCCTTCTCCGTGTCGGACAGGACGGCCTCGGCGGCGGCCAGCGAGTGGGCCACCAGCTCGTCGATCTTAACGCCCGCAGCCCCGACGCACTTCGAGAGGTTCTGGACCGCCGTTGCGGACGCCGTGACGATGTGCGTCTCCACCTCGAGACGCAGAGCGCTCATCCCGAGCGGATCCTTGACACCCCCCTGCCCATCCACAGTGAACCCGCGCCGTTCGACATGCAGGACCTCGCGGTTGGATGGGATGGACACCGCCCGCGCGACATCGATGGCCCGGTTGATGTCCTCACGGGTCACCTCGCGATGGTGGGCGGTCACCGCCACCTGGCCGGTGGAGTTCAGGCTTTCGACATGCTGACCGCCGACCCCGACGAAGGCCCGGTCGATCTTCCAGCCGGACAGGCGCTCGGCGCGCTCGACCGCGTCCGCGATGGAGCGGACCGTCTGGTCGATGTTGATGACGACGCCCTTCTTGAGGCCTGAGGCCGGGACCGTGCCGTGGCCCATGATCGTCAGGCGCCCGTCGCGGCTGACCTCGCCCATCAGGGCGCAGACCTTGCTCGTGCCGACGTCGATGCCGACGAGGACCGCTTCTCGTTCCACCGGCTGTCTTGCTCCGTTCCGTGTCGTGTCCTAGAGGAAGTGACGCCGGATGAGCGCCACGTTGTTGAAGATCCGAAGGCCGAATGTGATCAGCGCTACGAGGTACAGATCCAGTCCGAGACGATCCCCGATGAAGGTGAGCAGGACCGCCGTGATGGCATTGACCAGGAACCCGCTGATGAAGATGCGATTGTCGTAGACCCCGTCCAACTCGGCACGGACCGCCCCGAGGACGGAGTCCAGCGCCGCCAGGATGGCGACCGCCGAGTAGCGACTGAGCTCGAAGCTGACATTGACATCGAGGACAAGGCCCGCCAGGACCCCGACAAGGAGCCCGAGCAGGGGAAGCAGCACGCCGACGTCACCCTCGCTCCAACAGGTTTTGGCAAGGCTACCCGACCGCGCGCAGGTGCGGCAACCCGACGCGCAATCCGGCGACTGGAGGATCGCGTCCCGCGGGCCACAGCGACGATCATGGCGACGCGCTCGGCTCGGGTGTGGGGACCGCGATGTACGTCCCATCCGTGTCGGACGCGAGGATGACCCGCTCGACCTGCGACTCGCGGCCGTAGAGCAGGCTGCGCAGGAGCCGGACCTGTCCGGGGATCAGCTCCGGTGTCCGGAGACTCGCGGTGTAGTAGCCGAAGACGGCCGTCCAGCTGGCAGGACGGGCACGCACGATGAAGCCGTTCTCGTCGGTCACCCACACCACCAGGTGCTCGGCGCCACTGCCCACGTCGGCCGGCACGAGCGACGCCAACCGCGTCGCTGCGTCCAGGTCCACCGTGTCGAGGTGCGCCCCGACGTACAGCCCCGCCGACGACGCCCGCCGGTCTTCCACGATGGGCAACCCTGCGCCGGCTTCAGGAACGGCGTCCGTGGCGCGGGCAAACAGCTCCCCGTCCGATCCAGCCAGGTAACGCCGCGCGCCGACCTTCCAGACCATGACCGCGGCGCGCTCCTTGATCGCGATCGCCAGGGTGTTCGGCAACTTGACCGTGACGCTGGCGGACTGGATGGTCGGCAAGTCGCGCAACGCGGCTTCAAGCGGCCCGGTCTGGAGCGTGAACAGGTTGTGGCCCTCGACGCCGTCGATGACGGCCTGGATGTCGCCCTGGTCCGCGAAGGTCCTCCCGGTCAGGTCGACCGTGGTCAGATCGAAGGCCGACGAGGAGCACACGCCATAGATCGCCCCCGCGGCCAGCAGCACCGCGAGCGCGGCTCCAGCCCGCGCCCGTGACAACCCAGCCGATGCACGACGGACGGAACGTGACCGTCGGGTCGGCACCGAGCTGCGGCGGGCCGCTGGGCGACCGCTCATCGGGGCAGGTCGGCCGGGCGGAGCCGCCGGCGGACGCGGGCGGCATGTCGCTCGAGAGCCAGCTCGACGATGCGGACGCAGACGTCGGCGAACGTGTGTCCGCCTTCGGCCGGCAGGGTCGGGAACAGGCTGATCGGTGTGAAGCCCGGGATCGTGTTGATCTCAGACAGGTAGATCGCCTCGCCGGACACAAGGAAGTCGATCCGGGCAAAGCCCTCCGCACCGATCCCGCGATAGGCGTCTCGGGCGATCTTGAGCATCGCTGCCCGTTGTGCCGGCGTGACGTTCGCATGGATCGAGGTCTCGGACAGGCCGGCCGTGTACTTCGCGGCGTAGTCGTAGAACTCGTGGCCGGACACGATCTCGCCCGGCCCGTACAGCTCGAGATGGGCCGGGTCGTTGCCGATGACCGAGATCTCGAGGTCGCGCGCACCCGGCAGGTACAGCTCGACGAGCGCCACCGTGTCGTAGCGGAAGGCGAGATCCAGCGCCGGGGTCAACTCCCCCACGTCATGGACCAGGGTCATCCCGACCGAGCTGCCGAGTCGCGACGGCTTGACCATCAAGCGGGGATCCGCCGCGCCCGCAGCGAATGCCGTCAGCTCCGAGCGGACACCAGGCGCGTCCGACGCCCAGCGCTCGGCTCGGATCTCGCGCCACTCGATGATCGGCAGGCCCAGGCCCCGGCACATCCGCTTGAACAACGCCTTGTCCATGCCCAGCGCCGACGCAGCGACGCCGGACCCGGTGTAGGCCAGGTCCGCGGACTCGAGGAGCGCCTGGACGGTCCCATCCTCTCCCCACGGGCCGTGCAGCGCGATGACGACGACCGGGGCGGGTGCCATGGCCGCTAGCCGATCGATGGCGGCGCCGGCCGAGATCGGGCCGGAGGCGCCAAGTGCAGCGGGGTCGTCATACGTGGCGGCCGGCCGCCCATCGCGGCGATGATCGGCGGGCAGCCACCACCAGGCGCCGTCAAGGGTGATGACCACCTGGTTGACCTCGAGGCCCATGCCGCCAAGGGCGTCGGCGATGGCCGTGCCGGATACGATCGACACGTCGTGCTCGGCTGATGGGCCGCCCAGCAGCACCACGACAGGTGGGCCGGCGACGCTGGTCATGCCGCCTCCCAGGTCGTCCAGTCGCCGAGGAACTCGATCTCCAGCTGGAGGTCCACCCCATGAGCGGCGAGGATCTCGGCGTGGACTCGCTCCACGAGCCGTCGAACGTCCGTCGCGCTCCCCTTCTGGTCGTTCACGATGAAGTTGGCGTGCTTCTCGGAGACGACGGCGCCCCCGATACGCGTTCCCTTGAGGCCCGCCGCGTCGATCAGTCGGCCAGCCGAGTCGCCCGCTGGGTTGCGGAACACGCTGCCGGCCGACGGCAGACCCAGCGGCTGGTTGGCCTGACGCCAGTGGCGGATGTCGTCCAAGCGTGCCTTGATCGTATCCACATCGGCCGGTTCCAGCGCGAACGTGGCTTCGACGACCAACTCAGCCGGTCCATCAAGGCCCCCATGCTTGAACCGGCTGTCGCGATACGCCAGCGCCAGGTCGGCGACCGGAAGTTCGGTCTCCGTGCCATCTAAAAGCAGGACCCGGACAGTCCTCAGCACGGCCGCCATCTCCGATCCGTCCGCGCCCGCGTTCGCCCAGACAGCACCGCCGACGGAACCAGGGATGGCGAGGCCGAACTCCAGGCCGGACAGCCCGGCCTTCTGGGTCTCGGTGGCGGCACGGGCCATCGCGACGCCGGCATCCGCGACATACGTCTGGCCGACGACCTTCGAGCCCTCGGCGCGATCCTGGATGACCAGGCCGCGCACCCCTGCGTCCGAGATGACGACGTCGCTCCCCCGACCCAGCACGAGGTGTGGCAGCCCGCGGTTCCGGGCGAACCGGACGATCGCCTTGAGCTCGAAGGCGTTATGGACCGCGGCGAACAGGTCGGCCGGCCCGCCCACGCGCATCGTCGTGAACCGCGCGAGCGGTTCGTCGCGGGACGTCTTCACCCCGATCCGACGCTGGATCTCGGTCCCGACGGCGATCGCGTCGAAGGGCGCGGTCATGCCGCGCGGCCGCTGGAACGGCGCTCGATGACGGCCGGATCCGGCAGTGGCTCACGGCGGGCCGCTGCCAAAACGATGTCGGTCACGGCCTCGGCGGCGCCCGGTCGACCCAGCGATCGCGCCGCCGCCGACATGGCCAGGTGGCGAGCCGGGTCCTCCAGGACCTTGGCCGCCTCGAGCAGCGCGGTCGCATCGAAGTCGGCGTCGTCCACCAGGCGGGCGGCCCCTGCATCCACGAGGATCCGGGCGTTGGCCCGCTGGTGGCCACCGGCGTGGGGGTACGGCACGACGATCATCGGCAGACCCAGGGCGGTCACCTCGGCCAGGGTGGACGATCCGGCCCGGCCGACCACCAGGTCCGCGGCGGCCAGCGCGGCCAACATCTCGTCACGCAGGAACGGATACGGCCGGTAGCGGGAGCGAAGCGCCTCAGGCAATGCCTGGCGCTCGACCAGCGCCCCGGCGTAGCCTTCCTCGCCCGCGACGTGCACGACCGTCACGCGCTCGACGAGCCGCCCCAGTGCCTCGGAGACGGCGCCGTTGAAACGGCGGACGGCCTGCGACCCGCCGAAGACGAGCATGACCCGCTCGGAGGGCGGGATGTCCAGACGACGCCGGGCGGCTTCGCGATCCACCTCGCGGGTGTCGCGGATCGGCGTGCCGGTCACG
Organism: Candidatus Limnocylindrales bacterium; assembly: GCA_046593725.1. Taxonomy (GTDB): domain Bacteria; phylum Chloroflexota; class Limnocylindria; order Limnocylindrales; family CSP1-4; genus SPCO01. The sequence continues at coordinate 64,336 of JBKJQY010000088.1, read as the reverse complement.
TAGCAGGGCCGACCCGACGCCGCTGACGTGAGTGCGACGCAGGTCGCCTCGAAGGAGACCGCAAGCGCGGCTGCCAGTCGAGCCGTCGCGCGCACGGCTCGCCCCGGGATGACGTTGCCGTCCCACATGACGACCGGGATACCGAGCGGGGCGGCCGCCATCAGGACCGGGACCGCCATATAACCGCCGGTCGTGAAGATGGCGGCCGGTCGCTGGGCGGCCAGGATGGACGCGGCCTGCGGCACGGATGCGCCCAGGCGCAGTGGGTCCGTCACGGCATGGACATCCAGCTCGGTCGTCCGAAGCGAGCGCAGCGCGAGGCGCCGGAACGGGATACCGGTCGGTGGCACCAGCTCGGCTTCGAGGCCGCGGTGACCGCCGAGCCAGCCCAGCTCAGGCGCGTCCGGACGGGCGCGAAGCGACCTTGCCACGGCGAGAGCCGGGTAGATGTGTCCGCCCGTCCCGCCGCCCGCGATCAGGATCCGCATCGGTATTCCACGTTCCCTTCTGCACGGTCTCGCGCGAGATCGAGAGGAGGATCCCGACCGCCGCAAAACTGATGATGAGCGATGACCCGCCCGCGCTGATGAATGGCAGGGTGATCCCGGTGATCGGGAAGAGTGTCACGACGACGCCGATGTTGATGAGCGCCTGGATGCACAGCCAGGCCGTGATCCCGGCCGCGAGCAGCGCCCCGAACGTGTCCGGCGCCGCCAGGGCGATACGGACGCCCGAGTAGGCCAGCACGACGAACAGGCCGATGACGACGACCGCACCGACGAACCCGAACTCCTGGCCGATCTCGGCGAAGATGAAGTCGTTGAAGGCGTTGGGGACGAAGACGCGGCTCTCCCCGAGCCCGGTCCCGAACAGGCCGCCGACGCCGAGGGCCAGCAGGCCCTGCACCGTGTGGAACCCGGCGCCGAGCTGGTCCGACCACGGGTCCAGCCAGACCCGGACCCGATCCATCTGATAGCCCTTCATGAACACGGCCACGCCGGCGAAGGCCGTCGTCAGCAGGATGCCCAGATGCAGCATGTTGGCGCCGGCGATGAAGAACATCGTGAACGCGGTCAGCGTGATGACCCCGGTCGTGCCAAGGTCCGGCTCCAGGAAGACGAGGCCCGCGATCGGGCCCAGGATGATCAGGAACGGGACCGTGCCCGACCGGAGCCCGCCGATCCGGGTCCCACGCTTGGCCAACCAGTGGGCCATGTAGACGATGAGTGCGAGCTTCGCGAACTCGGCGGGGTGGACGGCAGGTAACGAGCCCAGCTTCAGCCAGCGGGCGGACCCGCCGACCTCGATGCTCAGGGACGGGATGAACAGGAGCGCGAGGGCGACCAGCGCCACGACGTACATCGGGACCGAGGCCAGGCGGAGATAGCGGTAATCCACCCGCATCATCGCCAGCATGGCCACGATGCCAAGGACGGCCCACTGGATCTGCGGACCGACGGTCGCGAACGTATCGTCCTCGGCCAGATAGCCCTTGAGCGCTGACGACGAGTAGACCATCAGGATGCCGATGGCCGATAGCGCCACCACCACGACGAGGATCACGTAGTCCGCTTCGTGGCGCTCGCGCCGGACCGCACCGCTCCGGCTGCGGACGGGCGTCCGATTGGCCGGTCCGACCGGACGCGTGGTCGGGTGCTCGGCCTCCTGGGGGCGACCCCGGCGTGGGATGGGTGGTGACAGGTTCATCGTTCGGTCCCCCTGACGCGCTCGGCAACGGCCGCGACGGCCTTCTTGAAGGCCTGGCCGCGCGCGGCGTAGTCCACGAACATGTCGAAGCTGGCAGCCGCCGGACTCAACAGGACCGTCGCTGGACCCATACCTGACTCGGTATTCACGAGAGCTTCATGAGCGAGTCGGTCCGCGAGCGTCACGGCGTCCGCCATGGTCTCGGCGCGCTCGGTGCGGGCAAGTCCGGCGTCGCGGAACAGGGCCTGCAGGTGTGGGCCGCTCTCCCCGATCAGGACGGCCGCCGCAGCACATTCCGCGACCACGGCCGCGAGTTCGGATAGGTCCACCCCTTTGTCGCGCCCGCCCGCGATCAGGACGATCGGTCGCGTGAAGGCGCGCAGGGCGGCCATCACCGCGTCAGGCTGCGTCCCCTGCGAATCGTTGACGAACCGGACGCCGTCGATGAGCGCGACGGACTCGAGGCGATGTTCGACGCCGACGAACCCGCCTGCCGCCTCGCGGATGGCATCAGGTGCTACGCCGAACAGCAGTGCAACGGCGACGGCGGCCAGCGCATTCGAGACGTTGTGCGCACCCGGGATGGCCAGCTCGCCCACGGGCATGATCCTGCCGCCCGGTCCGGTCGCTGCGACCCCACCGCCGACGACCGCCAGGCGCGGGACGCCCGCCGCCACGATCCAACCGTCCTGGACGCCGACCCCGCCGGGTCCCGGTCGATCGCGGCCGTAGAGGACGGGTGCGCCCGGCGCGAGGTCCCCATAGGAGGCGACGACCGGATCCTCGGCATTCAGCACCAGGGCTCCATCCGGGTCGACCAGCTCGGCCAGTCGGCGCTTGGCCCGGCGATAGCCCTCGAGGGACCCATGGCGGTCAAGGTGATCGGACGTGACGTTCGTGTAGACCGCTACGGTGGTGCCCCGCGACAGCGTCGGCAGCTGGAGCTCGGACAGCTCGTAGACGACGCGATGCGCCGAGGTGAGCTCGGGCAGCCGCTCCACGAGTGGGATGCCGATGTTCCCGCCGAGCATCACCGGGTGTGACGGATCCGCCCCCAGGATCGCGGCGGTCAGTGCGGATGTCGTGGTCTTGCCCTTGGTCCCCGTGACGCCGATCGTCGGCGCGATGCACAGGCGCAGGAACAGGTCCGGTTCAGAGACCAGCGCCGGCACCCAGGGCATGCCGCTCGCCCGGGACTCGACGAGCCGCTGGAGGGCCGCCCGGAGCCGTGGTTCGGTCGTCGGGTAGTCCGGATTGATCGACGGCGAGGTCGTCACCAGCGAGGCCCCCTGCCAGGCGGCGAGCGGATCCACGTCGGGGCCGCACAGCAGTTCGATCGCCAGGTCGGCGTCGAGGAACGCCTGATAGGTCTCGCTCAGCTCGGCGAAGGGTCGGCCATCGTAGACGGTGACCGACGCTCCGGCCCCCGCGAGGAACCGGGCAAGCGCGATCCCGCTCCGCGCGAACCCCAACACGGTCACCGGGTGGCCCTGCAGCGCGCCCGCCCGAACGGCGTCCATGGTCAGCGTGTCCGGATCGATCGGCAGGACGTTCGTCACGATCGTCACTGCAACCGATCCAGTGATGCCAGGAAGAGCGTGACACCCAGCAGCGCCGCAAGGATCCCGACGATCCAGAACCGGATCGTGATCTTCTCCTCGTCCCAGCCCGCCAGCTCGAAGTGGTGGTGGATCGGCGTCATCCGGAAGAACCGCTTGCCACCGGTGGCCTTGAAGTAGACCCGCTGGATGATCACGGACAGCGTCTCGATCACGAAGATGATCCCGATGAGTGGCAGGACCAGGATCTGGCCGGTGATGAGCGCGGTCACCGCAAGACAGGCGCCCAGCGCCAGCGCCCCGGAGTCGCCGATGAAGATCTGGGCCGGGTGGACGTTGAACCACAGGAACCCGAGCAGCGCGCCGATGATGATCGCGCACAGGATGCCCAGGTTCTCCTGGTTCGGGACGTTCAGCAGCGCGATGAGCATGTAGGCGACGAAGGCGATGGCGACCGTCCCACCCGACAGGCCATCAAGTCCGTCCGTGATGTTGACCCCGTTCGCGGCGGCGATGATCGCGAACGCGGCGAAGAAGATGTACACGACCGGGTCGATCGCGACCGCGCCGACGAACGGGACGGCGATCGCCGTGATCGCGTACGTGGACTGGATCTGGTAAGCGGCGACGATCGCGACGACACTCAGCCAGATCATCTTCTGGCGGGCGCTGATCCCTTCTCCCGTCTTGGCGTTGAGGTAATCGTCGAAGGCGCCGAGCAGACCGACGCTGGCCAGCGTCACCAGGGGCGCGAAGGTCGCCGCGTCCGGCTTGTACAGGAACAGGTAGATGCCCAGCACCACCAGCACGACGAGCAGGCCGCCCATGGTCGGCGTGCCCTCCTTGACGTAGTGGCTCTGCGGGCCTTCCACCCGGATCCGTTTGCGGAAGCCAAGCACGCTTAGCAGCCGAATGTACGGCGTCATGAGGATGACGACGATGGCGAACGCCAGGAGGAGGCCCTGGATGAGCTCGACGGTCACGTGGGCGGTCCGAACTCGGCGCGGAGCGCGTCGACGAGGTGCTCGAGAGCGATGCCGCGGGACGCCTTGACCAGGACGACGTCGCCGTCACGCAGGCGCGACCGAAGATGGTCGAGCGCGGCTTCGGCATCCGGCATGGAGGCGATCCGGGTCGGGTCGAGCCCGGCGTCCCGCGCACCGTCGGCGATGTCGCTGGCGCCATCCCCGATGACCACCAGCCGGTCGACGACGGCCGCGGCCGCCAGGCCGACCGCCCGATGACCGTCCTCGTGGTCATCACCGAGTTCGAGCATCTCGCCAAGCACCGCGATCCGGCGGCCCGGCAGGCCGGCCAGGACGTCCAGGGCGGCCGCGACGGATCCCGGCGAGGCGTTGTAGGTGTCGTCGAGCAGGGTCAGGCCACCGGTCCGAACCAGCTGGACGCGGTGCGGTGCGGACCAGCCATCGCGCAGACCGGCGACGATCTCCGGCACGGTCATCCCGGCCGCCAGGCCGACTGCCGTTCCGGCCAGCGCGTTATGAACGCTCAGGCGACCGAGCGCCGGGATCGTCACGTCCGCCGTGCCGCGCGGCGTCTGGAGGGTGAAGGTCATCCCGGCAGTCCCGGCCGAGATCATCGCTGCCGCCGAGACGTCCGCCTCGGCGGCGAAACCATAGGTCAGGACCCGCGCGGCCGTCCGAGCGCCCATGCGGCGGACGATCGGGTCGTCCGCATTGAGGATCGCCGTACCGTCCGGCGGCAGGGCCTCCAGTAGTTCGCCCTTCGCCCGCTCGATGGCATCGAGTGACCCGATGCGCGACAGATGCACGGCCTGGACCGCGGTCACTACGCCGATGGACGGTCGCGCGACGCGGGCCAGGTCCGCGATCTCGCCGCCTGCGTACATGCCCATCTCCAGGACGACCGCCTCATGTTCCGGACCGAGGTCGAGGACCGTGAGCGGCAGGCCGACCTCGTTATTCCGGTTGCCCTCGGAGCGCAGCGTGGTGAACCGCCGGGCGAGGACGGCGGCGACCGCCTCCTTGGTTGACGTCTTGGCGATGCTCCCGGTCACGCCCACGACGATGGGATCGAACCGGCGGCGCCAGCCGCCGGCCACAGCCGCGAGTGCGGTCAGTCCGTCGACGACCCGGATGAGCGTGACATCGGCGGGCGGGAGCGGCATCGGACGAGTCACGAGGATCGCAGCGGCGCCCCGCTCGATGGCGTCCGCGACGTGGGCGTGGCCGTCGGTCCGCTCCCCCGGCAGGGCCACGAACAGCCAGCCGGGCTGGACCAGGCGCGAGTCGACCGCGGCGTGGCGGATGGGTCGGGCGGACCTGGCGAGGAGCCGGCCGCCGGTCAGGCCGAGCAGGTCGTCCGTCGTCATGGCGGGGTCCGCGAGTGCCTGCGCACCCGGGGGCGACGGGTGGGCGTCGGTCACGGGTGGCAGTCTGGCATATGCGGCAGTCACCGGTCCGCGACGCGTTCGATCATCGGCCGATCGCGCAGCAGGTCGGGTGTCTCTATCGCATCGGTGGCGATCCGCCGGAAGAGCTCGAAGGACATCACCGGCATCTCCAGCTGACCGACCTTGCGGACCGTCGGTGTCCCCTCTTCGATGCGGATCGCGATCACAAGGTCCGGCCGATCGACCTGGCGGGCGATGAACCCGACGAACGTGTAGTTGAAAAGGTCGACCTTCCAGCGATGCTTCTTGGCGTCCCAGATCTGAGCGGTGCCGGTCTTGCCGCCCACCTGGAAGCCCGGCACGATCGTCCGGTCGTGGTAGAAGGGGACGGTCGCGATGACGTGAGTCATCAAGCCCACGAGCTGCCTGGAGATGACCGTGCTGACGACGCGGACGCCGGGTGCGGCGACGATCTCGCGATCGCCCACCGCCTTCACGACGTGGGGCTGCACTCTCGTGCCGCCGTTCATCAACGTCGCGTACGACGCTGCGAGCTGGATGGGCGTGACGGCCACGCCTTGACCGAACGACCCGTTGGCGAGGTCGATCTCCTGCCACGGCTGGATCGCCGGATCGTTGACGATGCCAGGCACCTCACCTGCCAGGTCGATCCCGGTGGGTGCGCCGTAGCCGAGCCGCAGCCACGTCTCATGGAGGATGGCCGACGACGCCTCGGTCGTGTCGGCTAGCCCGAGCGCGACCTTGGCCGCGACTACGTTCCTGGAGAACGCGATGCCGTCCTCGAATGTCATCCAGCCCTTGGCCTTGTGGTCCGCGTCGTCAACGTGGGAGCGGCCGCCGTCGAGCTTGAGCGTACCGACGTCCTTGATCTTCGTGCTGATCTTGACTGTCTTGTGCTCCAGGGCCGCCGTGGCGGTCATCATCTTGAACACGGACCCCGGCTCGTAGACGCTCGACACGATCGGGTCGATGAACCGGTCCGGGTCCTTTGCGGCGATCGCCCCGTAGTCGTTGGCGTCGTAGGACGGGTAGGTCGCTTCGGCATAGATCTCGCCCGTATACGGGTCCATGACGACCGCGGAGACACTCTTGGCCTTGTCGGCGATCCAGGCGGCGAGCAACTCCTGTTCGACGGCGAACTGGAGGCCGGCGTCGATCGTGAGACGCAGGTCCTCGCCGGCCGCGCCGGTCCACTGCACCTGCGCGGTGCCGGGCACGGCCTGCCCGCTCGCACCGCGATCCGAGACGGTGACTCGTGGCGACCCGGCAAGGATCTCCTGGTACTGCTGCTCGACGCCGTATTGGCCATCGCCTTCACGGTTGACGAACCCGAGCAACTGGGCAGCCAGCGTGGAGTCCGGGCCGCCGCCGGCCTGTGGATAGACTCGGACCGGTTCGGCTTCCAGGCTGATCCCCAGGATGGAACCACTCCGGCTCGCGGTCCGGATCCGGTCGGCCGTGGCCGGCTCGATGCTGCGGGCGAGGATCACATACGGCTTGTCGGTGGCCATCCGCTCGCGGAGGGTGGCTGCTTTCGCCTCGTCCAGCTCCAGGATCCGAATCAGCTCATCGGCCGTCTGGCGGCGCTCCACGCGGTCCAGGGACTTGGGCGCCGCCACCAGGCGATCTCGCGGCACCGAGGTGGCCAGCAGGACCGTGCCAGTCCGGTCGTAGATCTCGCCGCGTCGCGTGTGTTCCTTGACCGTGATGGACGTCTGGGAGGAGGCCTGGTCCACGAGCCAGTCGCGCTGCGCGACCTGCCACGAGGCCAGCCGCGCGACGAGCGCCAGCGACGCCACCGCGAAGATCAGCAGCAGCGCCAACAGGCGACGACGGGAATCGGTACGACCCAGCATCTCGATCGATCAGCGGGCCGGCAGGACGATGGGCTCCGAGAGCTGGCCGAGGCCGCTGTCGATCCCCTGCTTCCGGATAGCGGGCTCGCGCCCCAGTCGGTTCAGGTCGGAGAGCAGGTCCTGGATCCGGGCATCCGTCCGCGTGCGAGCCACCTCGAGGCGGCCGATGTCATAGCCGGTCGCGGACACGCGCACGTCCTGCGACAGCCAGAAGAAGGAGAGCAGGAACGTCACCACGACCCCGGTCAGGACCGTCCCCAGGCGACGACTGCGACGGCCCGCGCGCACGGCCGTCCGGGCACGCCGCCGTCCCAGTGTCGGACCTTCCGCGATGCGCGGTCGGCCGGGCAGGGCGATCAGCCGGGGGCGAGCGCCCTGGTATACGGCCATGGTCAGTCGCCCGCCGAGAAGCGGAGACGCGGACTGCGCGGATCGAGGAAGGCGAACGGGTCGGCGGGCGCAGCAGGCCCCCAATCGGTCAACTCCAGGTCGAAGCCTTCCTGCTGGTGCTGACGATCGGTCCGCTCGCGAACCTCGTGCTGGCGGCGACCGTACGTCCTGCGACGACTGGACTGATGGCGCTTGCTCATGGGGGCTCCTCCTTCCGTTCCGGGCGTGATCAGGCGGCCAATCGCTCGGCGGCCCGAAGGCGGGCACTGCGGGCCCTGGGATTGGCATCGATCTCCGCCACCGACGGGGTCAGCGACGGACGAGTGACGAGGCGGAGTCGCGGGTTGCGACCGCACACGCAGATGGGCACCTCGGGCGGACAGACGCAACCGCGTCGTTCGGCCTGGAAGAGGCGCTTCACGATCCGGTCCTCGAGGGAGTGGTAGCTGAGGACCACCAGGCGGCCACCGGGGCGGAGCAGGTCCAGGGCGGCTGCCAGGCCGGCCTGCAGGGCTTCAAGCTCCTCGTTGACCGCGATCCGCAACGCCTGGAAGACCCGCGTCGCCGGATGGGTCCGACGGGGCAGGCGCGGGTTGGGCGGGAGCGCGCGTTCGATGAGGGCGGCCAGCTCCTCGGCGGTCGCGATCGGGGCCACCCGACGCGCATCGACGATCGCGCGGGCGATTCGGGAGGCCTTGGGTTCCTCCCCATAGCGCCGGAACAGGGTCGTTAGTTCGCCGGCATCCAGAGTCGCCAGGAGTTCGGCCGCGGGGACCCCGCGTGAGGCGTCGAAGCGCATGTCGAGCGGGCCGCCGGCCCGGAAGCCGAAGCCGCGATCCGTGTCGGCCAGCTGGAAGCTGGACAGGCCCAGGTCGAACAGGCAGCCGTCGGCCTGGCCGAAGCCGGCGTCGGGCGCCACGGTCGCCAGGTCGCGGAAGTTGGCCCGGCGCAGGACGAGTCGATCGCCGTAGCGCGGGCCGAGTCGGTCGCGGACTCTGGCGATAGCCGCCCCATCGGCATCGAGACCGAGGAGGCGGCCATCAGGGTGGGTCGCCTCCAGGATCCGCTCGGTGTGCCCACCGCCGCCCAGGGTGGCATCGATCTGAAGGCTGCCCGGGGCAGGCGCGAGCATCAACAAGACCTCCTCCGCCAGCACCGGCAAGTGCTCTGCCTTCATCTCTCCTCCATCCCTGAACGAACGGATCCCGAGCGGACCCTGGAAGCGCATGTGGTGGTGGCGCTAGATGCCCAGCCCCTCGAAGGCATCGGCGAGCGCCTGCGGGTCGTCGAGGGCCCGGCTGTACTCATCCCAATCGGCGGGGGCCCAGATCTCGGCGTGATCGCGCGACCCGACGACGACGGCCTCGTTCGCAAGGCGGAGCGTTTCACGCAGGTAGGCGGGCAGCAGGAGGCGGCCCTGGCCGTCGAGCTCCGCTTCGACGGCGCCCGCGAACACGAACCGCTGGAACCTTCGTGAGGTGGGATCCGTGATGGGCAGCGCGGCGACCTTGTCGCTCAGCGACGCCCAGCCGGCCTGGGTGTGGATCGCGAGGCACTTGTCCAGCCAGCGCGAGACGACCGCCCCCGACTGCAGTTGGGTGCGGAATCGGGCCGGGACGGCCAACCGTCCCTTGCCGTCCACCGAGTGCCGGTACTCGCCGGTGAACACCTGCGGGCTACCCCTGTCTGTGCTGTGCGGCGTCCCTGGGCGGGCGGACCGTGGGGGGCGGTCTCTCTATGTCCTGGGCGGATCCGAGTTCCCCACTTTGCGCCACTTCGCGCCACTTCGGTGCATTCTGCCGGGCAGATGCCCACAAGTCAATGCGCAAATGGCCCACCACACAACGACGGGCGTACGGGGTCGCGGGTGCGGGCCCTGGGTCGCGGGTGCGGGCCCTGGGTCGCGGTCCTGTGAGGACCGTGATCTGCACGAGTTCCTCGCGAACCTTGACGATGTAGACGTTCGATGTCGGATCCTGCCGGTGGCCATGCACGTTCGACGCGATCGCGGTCCCTCCAGGACCGGAGCGATAGATGCATGGGTCACCACGACGACGAGTCCCGCCTCGTTACACCTGTCCACGAACGGCTGCTGGTTCTGCCCGGGACTGCGCGTACGTCCGCCGTTGCTGCTGGCGCGACGAACCGCTGATCTAGGGCCATTCACGGCTCGTGACGGGCGCGCACGGCGCGCACCGGCGGGTATCCGTCCCTCGTTCGCCCTCAGCCAACGGGCGCGCATGCCGGGAACCCCCGCGGAAGCGGTCCCGAACCGCTGTTTTGTCCTGCTGGGAGCAACACCTGTCGGGACGAGCCGTGCCTTGGCCGACCCGGGCCCTTACCGGGTGGGCGGCGGCAGGATCAAGTCGCGGCCGACCTTGAGCCCTGACGCGGTCCACGGGTTGAGGGCCTTGACCGTCGCGATGGGGACGCCGAAGTACTTGGCGATGCTGAACAGGTTGTCGCCGGATCGGATCCGATACAGCCAGCAGTCGGGCTTGTCGGGGCAAGCGGTCAGCAAGGCATATCGGTCGGAGCTTGGCACGGGTGCGGCGGAGCTGGTCGCGCTGGGTTCGACAGTCGGGGTCGCGCTGGGCGTGGGCGGCTGAGTCGGGCTCAGGCTCGGCTCGGTGCTCGCGCTCGGTTCGACGCTCGGAGACAGGGACGCGCCGGCGCTCGGCGCAACGGATGGGACGACGGCCACCACACTGGAGGACGGACGTGCCGAGCCCTGCCCGGCCGCCGCGGGGAGGTCGAGGCCTCCGCGAGCCAACGTGAACACCACCGAGGCCGTGAAGGCAGCCGCCAACAGGGCCAACGCGCCCAGCATCGCCGGGGTCATCGTCAGGGTCGACTGGGCGCGGCCCGCGGCTGGATCGACCGCGACCACGGCCCCGCGCAGGTAGCGAGGGCAATTGACGTGCGACGTCGTCAGGCAGACGAGTTCCTGTTGTCGGAGTGACTGCGGCACGACGTCCACAAGGGCGGCGCAGCGGTTGGTGGTGTCGGGCCCCTCGATCGGCAGGTCAAGGCGTTCATGCTCGTCGGCGGACCGCAGGAACGGGCAGACCCACTCGTTGGGCGAGGTCCCATCCAGCATCGGCCAGGCCGTGACCAGGGCCGCCTCGGGTTCGGACGCAAGGGTCCCGCTGTCGACTTGTTCGACGGCGCCGATGGTCTCGATGGCGAGCGGCTCGGCGGCCGAATCGTCGAGTTCGGCGGGTGTTGGCTCGATCGTCTCAGGCGTCCCGGGCGCGCTCGTCGGACTCGTCGAACGCGACTGCCGGCGGCGTCGAGCCGTCGGCTTGGGGCGGCCTATCGGATCGTCTGCCATCGGTCCTCCGTCGTCGGGTTGCCTCGAACGGCGCGGAGTCTAGTACCTTTCGCGCCTTGCCGTGGGAAGTCGGGCGGTGCTAGCCTCCCGCTCCAGAGCCGGTCGGATCTTCCGAAGGCCCACGCGGAACGAGGTTCGAACAACCACATGGCGCTCCAGCTGCCCGCGCTCCCAGCGATCGCCGACGCGTACCACCTTGCCCCGCATCGGATCAAGCGCTGCACGTTCCGCCGCCTCATCGACGTCCAGGTGGATGGCGAGCGCGTGTACGACGTCGAGTGCCTCTTGCCCGACCGCAAGGTGCCGATCCCGCTGGGCGACCTCGACGCGGCCATGCCGGTCTGCAACGCCTGCACGGCGCCGCACACGTTCAGGCCCGACGAGGACTGATCGGCTCGTGGCGGGGCCACCGCGGCGTTGCCGGCGACGCTTGCTCACTCGCCCATCGTGAGGAGGCTCTCGCTTCGCCGCTCGCCGGCGCCTTGCGCTGATGTCGGCCAGGCGCCGATCCGTCCTGTATCGTTTGGCGCATGACGGAGCGGTTCGGGCCGAAACGGTTCCATGAGTCCGAGGGCGTCGCTGACTGGTGGGTCCTGAGCGAAGGGGCCACCACCTACTTCCGCACCGGGTCGTTCGCCGCAGGGGCGCGTTTGGCCCAGGCGATCAGCGCCCTCGATGGGATCGACGCGCCCGGCGTGGCCATCGACCTGCGCCATGATGGCGTGACCGTACGCCTGCTTACGCGGACCGACGACTTCTGGGGCATGAGCGACCGGGACGTCGACCTGGCGCGCGCCATCTCTGCCACCGCGCGTGAGCAGGGCGTGGCCGCGGACCCGTCGGCCGTGCAGACCATGATCGTCATCCCGGGTGCCCCGGTCACGGCCGAGGTCATGCCGTTCTGGCAAGCCGTCCTCGGCTATGTGCCACGCGGCGACAGCCCGGACGAAGACCTCGTGGACCCAATGGGCTTCGGTCCAGGCTTCTGGTTCGAGCCGATGGACGAGCCGCGCGGAGACGAAGGCGGCGCGATCCACATCGCCGTCTGGGTCCCCGCCGATCAGGCGGAGGCCCGTGTCGCGGCAGCGCTTGCGGCCGGCGGTCACCTCGTTCGTGACACACATGCGCCCTCCTGGTGGACGCTGGCCGACTCGGCGGGAAACGAAGTGGATGTCGCCACGACCACAGGCCGCGGCTAGGGGGTCGCAACGACCCGGGCGGAGTCGTCAGCGAGGCGGTCTGTAAGCCGAGTTTTGTCCCACGGACCTTGCGGTGCCGCGGGGATGGCCATCCATCTGGGGCCGCCGGTCGCCCGACGGCTCATGCGGCCGACCCGAGGGCTGGGCAGCGCCCCTCTCCCCCGATCGCGGTCGCCCGAGACCGGGTTGCGCCCTCCTATTTGGCCTTGCTCCGGGTAGAGTTTGCCGCGTTTCACTCCGTCCGAAGGCTTGCGCCGACGGCCGGCATCGTCACTGTGGCACTGGTCCTCGCCTCACGGCGGACGGGCGTTACCCGCTACCCTGCGCTTGCGGAGCTCGGACTTTCCTCACGCTCGAACGGGTCGCCCCGCCGAACGCGCGACCATCCGACCGCCTTGCTGACCGCCTGAGTCTACCGCGGCTGCGGAGCCGGCTCGCGCCTCACAGGCGGGCCGCGCCCCCCGTGACTGGGTCCGACGCGGAGCACGCTTCCGCTGCGAGGCGTGCATGTGGTGACCATTTGAGCAAACGACCGGCCGGATCGCCGGCGATCTTTGCCGATCGGTGCATCCGGTGCCCCGAAGTGACGGCGAGGCGCCACTTCATCGTCGTTAGGTACACAGGGTGACCAGAATGACGCTCGGCGGGAGTCTGTTGGCCGACATGGTCACAGGGTGCACAGAAGGCGCTCGGCCCCGGCTTCCCGCTGCCGCGCTCGGCCCCGCTGCCGCGCTCGGGCCAGGCTTCCCGCTGCCGAGCGCGGGCCCGCCTGCTCCCCTACTTGCCGGGGCGCCTGGTAACTTCGGGCGGGCCGCCGGCGTGTGTGCGGTCGATGGCTTGGTTCGCCAGTGCATCCGCCACCGAGTTCTGCGCGCGAGGCACGTGCGTCGCCGTCCACCGCTCGAAGGTCGCGAGCGTCTGGCGGCAGGCGGTCCAGAGCGGGATCAGCTTGGCGTCCTTGACCCGCCAGCGACCGGCGAGTTGCTCCACGATGAGCTTCGAGTCCAGCAGCAGGTGGACCTCGCGAGCGCCCAGCTCCCGGGCGAGCGCCAGCGCCCGGACCGTGCCCGTGTACTCGGCGACGTTGTTGGTCTGGATGCCCAGGTAATCGGAGATGGACGCATCCGGGGCGGCCCGATGGTCGCGGGCGTCCGGCCGTTCCAGGTCGTACAAGGCCGCACCGAGCGACGCCGGACCGGGATTCCCACGTGCCGCCCCGTCCGTCCGGATGACGAACCCGCGCCGTGACGGTGGGGCCACGACAGCCGGCTCCAGGTCGGGAAACATCGTGTCGCTCAGCTCCGCCGACCCGCGATGGCGCTGCTCACTTCGAGGATCGCCTGGGTGATGTTGATCCCGCGCGGGCAGGCGTCGGTGCAGTTGAAGATCGTCCGGCAGCGCCAGACGCCATCCTTGTCGGCAAGGATCTCCAGGCGTTCCTCCGCACCTTCATCGCGCGAGTCGAAGATGAACCGGTGGGCGTTGACGATCGCGGCCGGGCCCACATACGACGGTTGCGCCCAGAACGACGGGCACGAGGTAGTGCAGGCGGCGCACAGGATGCACTTGGTCGTGTCCTGGTAGCGCTCGTGCTGCTCGGCGGACTGGATGCGCTCCCGTTCGGGCGGCGGTGAGTCGGTCACGAGATACGGCTTGACGCTCTTGAACTTGTCGAAGAACCCGTCCATATCCACGACGAGGTCCTTGATGACCGGCAGGCCAGGCAGCGGGGCGACGGTGATGCGGCGCTTGCCCAACTGTTCGATGCGGAGCTTGCAGGCGAGCCGATTGCGCCCGTTGATCAGCATCGCGTCCGAGCCGCATACGCCATGGGCGCATGACCGTCGGTAGGTCAGCGTCCCGTCCTGCTCGTACTTGACCCGGTTGAGCAGGTCCAGGACGCGGTCCAGCTTCGGGTCCGCCTCGACGGTATAGGCCTCCCAGTGGGCCTTCTCGTCGCGCTCCGGATCGAAGCGAAGGATGCGCAGATCGACCTGCATCTCAGTACACCCGCGGCTTGGGTTCGAACTTGGTGATCGTCACCGGCTTGTAGGTGAGCGTCGGCCCACCCTCTGCCTTCGTCGCGAGGGAATGGCTCAGGAAGGTCACGTCGTCCCGATCGGGGAAGTCCTCGCGGGCGTGGGCGCCGCGGCTCTCCTTGCGCGCGAGCGCGGACGCCACGGTCGTCTCGGCGCAGTCCAGCAGATAACCCAGCTCGCGCGCCTCCAGCAGGTCCGTGTTGAAGACCTTGCCCTTGTCGTCCACCTGGACCTTGGTGTACCGGGCGCGCAGCTCGCGGACCTTGACCCGGGCCTCGGTCAGCAACGCCTCGTCGCGAAAGACGCCCACGTTGTCCATCATCACGTCCGCGAGCTCGCGGCGGATCCGGACCGGCGTTTCGCGACCGGCCGACGACCGCAGCCCCTCGATCTCGCCGCGGACCGGCTCCTCGGCATCGGCCGGCAGGTCGGCAAACGTGCCGGACTTGATGTCCTCGGCCATCTGGCGCCCGGCGCGACGTCCGAACACGAGCAGATCCACCAGCGAGTTCGTTCCGAGCCGGTTCGCACCATGGACGCTGACGCAGGCCGTCTCGCCGGCGGCGTACAGCCCGGGCACGACCGTCCCGGCCGCATCGCGCGTCACCCGGGTGACCAGGTCGGTGGGGATGCCGCCCATCGCGTAGTGGGCGGTCGGCTGGATCGGGACGGGCTCGGTGATCGGTTCGACGCCCTGGTAGACGCGGGCGAAGTCGGTGATATCGGGGAGCTTCTCCTCGATGACCTTGCGGCCGAGGTGACGCACGTCGAGGTAGACGTAGTCCTTGCCACCGATCCCCCGGCCCGCCCGGATCTCCTGGTAGATCGCCCGGCTGACCATGTCACGGGGCGCCAGCTCCATGAGCTTGGGTGCGTAGCGCTCCATGAACCGGAAGCCGTCGTCGTCGAGCAGATAGCCCCCCTCGCCGCGAGCCGCCTCGGACAACAGGATCCCGAGGCCGACGATCCCGGTCGGGTGGAACTGATAGAACTCCATGTCCTGCATCGGGATGCCGTGGCGATAGGCCAGCGACACGCCGTCACCGGTCAGCGAGTAGGCGTTGGACGTGATCCGGAACATCCGCCCGAAGCCGCCGGTGGCCAGCAGCACGGCCTTGGACCGCAGGGTATGCAGCTCCCCGTCCGCGATCCGATACGCGACGACGCCGGCCGCGCGGCCACCGGAGCCCAGCGCCCCACCGTCCGAGAGCAGGTCCACGACGTGGTACTCGTCGTAGAACTTGACGCCGTACTTGATGGCCTGCTGGTACAGGGTCTGGAGGATCATGTGGCCGGTCCGGTCGGCCGCGAAGCACGACCGACGAACGGGGCCCTCGCCGTAGTTGCGGGTATGACCACCGAACCGCCGCTGGTCGATCTTGCCCTCGGGCGTGCGGTTGAACGGCAGCCCCATGTGCTCGAGCTCGACGACGGTCTCGATGGCTTCCCTTGCCAGGATCTCCGCCGCGTCCTGATCGGTCAGGTAGTCGCCACCCTTGATCGTGTCGAACATGTGCCACTCCCAGTGGTCTTCCTCGAGGTTCCCGAGGGCGGCGCACACACCACCCTGCGCCGCGCCGGTGTGGGAGCGAGTGGGATAGAGCTTCGTCAGCACCGCGGCGTCCACTCCGGCCTTGGCCAACTCGACGGCGGCCCACAGGCCCGCGCCGCCGGCTCCCACGATCAGAGCGTCGTGATCGATGCGCATCCCACGCCTAGGCTTTCGGGACGACGTTGGCGAACGTGAACACGACGAACGTGCCCATCGCGAACAGGACGGCGGCCAACAGGTACAACAGGGTCAGGACGACCGTTCGCCCGCGGCCGTTCGCGTAATCCGAAACGACGACACGCATGCCCATGAATGCGTGGAACAGGACGAGCGTCAGCATCAGCCAGTCGTACGCC
Organism: Candidatus Limnocylindrales bacterium; assembly: GCA_046593725.1. GTDB lineage: Bacteria > Chloroflexota > Limnocylindria > Limnocylindrales > CSP1-4 > SPCO01. The sequence goes on along the minus strand of JBKJQY010000088.1, from coordinate 47,949 downwards.
CGCCAGAACGCGCTGCTCCAGCGCAACTCGGCGATCCACGAGGCGTCCTGCTTGGCCGGGTCGTACAGGACGTGCAGGATGAGGTAGTGGCTGAGGACGAGGACGAACAGCCCGAGCCCGGACAGCCGCATGAGGAACCAGACGGCAAGCTCGAAACCGCCGCCGGCGGGCTTCGCCCGACCAGAGGAAGGCGACCGCTGGATGCTCATCGCGGGAGCCAGCCGAGAGCGCGGAAGAACTGCCCGGCGATGACGATCGTGACCGGGATACCGATGAGCGCGAACAGGATCCAGTTGAGATACCACAGCCCGCGGTGATAGCGGGTGAGCCGTGGCCAGAAGTCCATGACCACGATTCGCAGGCCGTTGAGCGCGTGGTACAGGACCGCCGCGCCGAGTAACCACTCCATGAGGACCCCGATCGGGGTGGCGTAGAAGCCAAGGAGCGTGTCGTAGACGCCCGGGGCAAACCCCACCAGGAAGATGTCGATGACGTGCAGCACGAGGAACGCGAAGATGGCGATCCCGGAGATCCGGTGGAACGCCCAGGCGAGCATCCCTTCGCCGCCGCGGTAACGGACGAGCATCAGCGTTGCAGTCGGGCGACGATCGCGTCCCCGAAGGCCGCCGTACCGGCGGTCCCACCCAGGTCGTAGGTCGTCGAGACGCCCTCGGCGATGACGTCGCGGACGGCGTCCTCGAGTCGGGTCGCCTCGGTCGGATAGCCGAGGTGTCGGAGCATGAGCGCCCCGGACAGGATCATCGCCGTGGGGTTGGCCTTGTCCAGGCCGGCGTACTTGGGAGCAGAGCCGTGCACGGGCTCGAACACAGCCGAGTCGGGGCCGATGTTCGCCCCCGGCGCGACACCGAGGCCGCCGACGAGTCCGGCGCACAGGTCGCTGACGATGTCGCCATACAGGTTCGGGAGGACCAGCACGTCGTACAGCTCCGGCTTCTGGACGAGCTGCATGCACATGTTGTCGACGATGCGGTCCTCGAACTCGATTCGGCCGTCGTACTCAGCCGCGACCGTGCGGCAGCTCTCGAGGAACAGGCCGTCCGACAGTTTCATGATGTTGGCCTTGTGGACCGCCGTGACCTTGTGGCGGCCGTTGGCGACGGCGTACTCGAAGGCGAAGCGAGCGATCCGCTCGGACGCCTCGCGGGTGATGATCTTGATGCTCTCGGCGGCATCACGGCCGACCAGGTGCTCGATGCCCGCGTACAGGTCCTCGGTGTTCTCGCGGACGATGACGAGGTCCACGTCCTCGTAGCGGGTCTCGAGGCCCTTGATCGAGCGCGCCGGGCGCACGTTGGCGTACAGCCCCAGAACCTGGCGCAGCATGACGTTGACGCTGCGGAAACCCTCGCCCACCGGGGTCGTGATGGGGCCCTTGATGGCCACCTTGTTGCGCTTGATGGACTCCAGGACGTGGTCCGGGAGCGGCGTGCCGTACTGGGCGATGACGGCCTCGCCGGCGTCCACGGTCTCCCATTCGAACTCGACGCCGGAGGCATCGAGCACGCGTCGTGTGGCTTCCGCCAGCTCCGGACCGATGCCGTCGCCGGGGATCAGGGTGACTGTGTGGGCCATGGCTCGATTGTAGCGAGGCAGCCGGAACGACGGCGGCCGCCCCGCCCTGGATGGACGAGGCGGCCGTCGGCAGGCTCGGGCTATGGCGCGAGGCGCTCCCAGGCAGCGCGCGCGGCGATGGTCGCCGAGAGCTTTCGATCGGGGATCGTCCCCGTCGGATCGAGGAGCCACGTCGACTTGTCGATGCCGTAGTACGCGAGGACGGACGTCCCGTCGGGGCTGAACTGGGCGTAGTCCGTCAATGTGGTGGTCCTGCCCGGTCCGACCTCGACGACGCGGCCGCCGCTTGACGGCACCACGGCGAGATGGAACGTGGTGCTGCCGTGAAACCTGCCGAACATCAGCCGGCTGCCATCCGGCGACCAGCCAAAGACGTCATCGATCACGCCGCCACCGGACGGTGGATCGACCGCTGGGATCGTGTCGCGGCCGGTCGCCACGTCGGCGACGTGGACGGTGCCGGTGCTGCCATCCCAGACCAGGTACGCGATCTTCGTGCCGTCAGGCGACAGAATCCCGCGGTCCTGGACATCACGAGGCACGATTGTCCGCAGCCCGTGTCCATCGACGCCGACCGCAAATAGCCCGTTAACGTCACCCTTTGTCCCGAGGAACGTCACCTCGCGATCGCCGGGCCGGAAGGCGAGATAGCTCGTCGCCATCCCACCGGTGTCGATCACGAGCGGCTGGCTCTGGCCGACCACTGTGAACAGCTGGAGGGTCGGCGTCCCGCCGACGTACGCGGAGACGGCGACACGGGTTCCGTCATGGGACCAGGCGACGTCCAGGATGCTGTCGAGCCTGCCGGTCAACGGCCGGACACCCGTGCCATCGGAGGCGGCCACGATGATGGTCGCCGTCTTCCCATCCGTGGCGGGGTCGGGTACCGCGTCGCGCAGGAAGAGGAACTGGGTCCCATCGGGCGAGAGCCATGGGGCGCTGTCCCTCGTCGATCCCGCGATCAACGCCGTCGCGGCACCGCTGACCGGATCGAGGCGGTAGACGTCGTTGTCCGTCGCCCCGTACAGGATCGCCCCGTTTCGGGCGGGACCAAAAGGCGGCGGGAGCGTGTGGGCTCGCGAGCCCACGGTGAGGACCGCCACGCCGAGCACGGCGAGCAGGGCAATCAGGACGAGCAGCACGGCGATCCTGAGGACGGGCGTTAGACGAAGCGTCGTCTGCATGGGAAGCCACCTTTCAAGGCTCGACCATGCCGGTCGCTGTCGGAGATGCGTCGTCAGGGACAGGGTCTCGTCGAGGTAGTCGGGCGTTCCCAGCCCGGCATGATCGTGGAGCCAGCCTGTGACGAGGCGGTCGAAGCCGTCGTTCGCGCTCATGCGAGATGGCCCTCCGTGACTTCGTGCTGAAGCCGGGCGTCGGCATCGAGCGCCGCTCGCATGGACTGGAGGGCCCGGTGGAGGCGCGATTTCGCCGTACCGAGCGGGATCCCGAGCGCGTTGGCGACCTCCGGCAGTGGCAGGTCGAGGTAATGGTGCAGGACGATGAGGGCCCGGGCGTCCGGCTCGAGACGGCTGAAGCCGCGCTCGAGCTGGTCGCGATCGGCGGTCGTCGACGTGCCGTCGGCGACGCTGTGGATGTCGAGAGGGCTGAGTTCGACGTCGAAGCGGTGTCGTCGGAGCCGGCGCGCCTCATCGATACAGGCGTGCACGAGCAACCGGTGGAGCCAGGCGTCGAAGCGAGCGGGATCGCGCAACGTGGGCAGGTCCCGCCAGGTCCGGACGAGCGTCTCCTGGACGGCGTCCTTGGCCTGATCGGGATCGCGCAGGATGAGCCGGGCGGCTGCGTCCAGCCGGGAGATCGCGGCGCCTGCCAGCAAGGCGAAGGCGTCATGATCGCCCCGTCGCGCTCGCTCCACGAGTTCCAGCTCCATCTCGCGCCTCGGCGGCGGCACGGCTCATGTGGCCGGGCTCACTGAGTATGGCGAGGCAAGCGCAGCGCTTCGTTCCAGATTCGGTCGCTCGCCGCGTGCGTCATGCTTGTCTGGCCGTACACCGAGCGCAGTCGAGAGGTTTCGTGTGACCGAGCCCGTCTCCTTCGAGGGCGTCATGCCCGCCCTCATTACGCCGTTCACGCCGGATGGGTCGGCCGTGGACGGGGCTGCCCTCGATGCGCTCGTGGAACGATGCATCGTCGCGGGCGTGACCGGCCTGGTCCCCAATGGCAGTACCGGCGAGTTCACGACCTTGACGGCGGACGAGCGTCGGTTCGTGACGGAGCGGGTCATCGGCACGGCGGACGGACGCGTCCCGACGATCCCCCATACCGGGGCGATGTCCACGGCCGAGACCGTCGCGCTCAGCGCGCACGCTGAGGCGACCGGCGCGACGGCCGTGATGATCGTCCCGCCGTACTACACGCCGCTCCTGTGGCGCGAGGTCGTGGCGCATTTCGCCGCGGTCGCCGACGCGATCTCGATCCCGATCATGTACTACAACCTCCCCTCGGCTTCCGGCGTCGCGTTGACCGTCGACCGCCTCGCCGAGCTCAAGCGGGTCGCCGGCGTGACGACCCTCAAGGACACCGGGGGCGACCAGATCGCGGCCACGGCGTTCCTCCAGACAGGGGACGACCTGCCCACCCTGCTCAACGGCTACGACACGCTGACATTCGCGGCGTTGGCCGCCGGCGTGCGCGGCATCGTGTGGGGTGCCGCCTCGTTCATCCCGGCCGAGTGCGTCGCGTTGCACCGCCTGCTCATCGAGGAACTGGACCTCGTGGCGGCCCGGGCCCTGTGGTCGAAGATCTGGCCGATCTGCGCCTTCCTCGAGTCGACCGATTACGCGGCCGCTGTGAAGGCCGCCTGTCGCCAGGTGGGCCTATCGACTGGACCGGTCCGGGCGCCGCAACTCGACTTGACGGCCGAGGAGGCTGCCACGCTGGGCGGACTGATCGACGGACTTCGCCCCGGAGCCTGATCGACCGGGCGACGTCTGGGGCGGTACCATCACGTTCCCCCGAACCAGGCCCGCCTCGAAGCCCGGAGCCTCCATCGCGTGAAGATCCAGGAAGCCGACGCCAAATCGCTGCTGCTCGCGCAGGGCCTGCCGGTCCCGGTTTGGGAGGTCGCCCACACGCCGGCGCAGGCGCGCGCGGCGGCGGAACGGATCCTGGCCACGGGTGCCGGAGCGGTCGTGATCAAGGCACAGGTCCTCGTGGGTGGTCGCGGCAAAGCCGGCGGCGTCAAGCTCGCCGCGAGTACGGATGAGGCGGAGCGGGTCGCGAGAGCGATCATCGGCATGGAGATCAAGGGCATCACCGTCCGCAAGGTGCTGGTCGCAGCAGCCGCCGACATCGCTCGCGAGTACTACATGGCGGCGGTCCTGGACCGTGCCGCCAGGCAGATCCTGCTGATGGGCTCGGCAGAGGGCGGCGTGGAGATCGAACAGGTCGCCGTGGACCATCCCGAGGCGATCATCCGTCACCACGCGGACCCGATGCTGGGCCTGCTCGACTTCCAGGCGCGCGAATTCGCCTTCGCGATGGGTCTTGGTGGGCATCTCAAGGCTGCGGTGGCGATCGCCAAGGGCCTCGTGCGCACGATGCTCGCGTACGACGCGGACCTGGTCGAGATCAACCCGCTCGCGATCGTCAAGGAGACTGGACCGGACGGGGCCGTCGTGGAGCGGCTCGTCTGCCTGGACGCCAAGGTCACCCTGGACGACTCCGCGCTGGCCCGCCACCCGCAGCTGGAATCATTGCGGGACCCCGACGAGGAGGACCCGGCGGACCGCGAGGCACGTGAGGCTGGGCTCACCTTCATCAAGCTCGATGGCACGATCGGCTGCATGGTAAACGGCGCGGGGCTCGCGATGACCACGATGGATCTCGTCAAGCGGGCCGGTGGCGAGCCGGCAAACTTCCTCGACATCGGTGGCGGCGCGCGGGCGGACAAGGTGGCGACCGCGATGCGGATCATCCTGGCGGACCCGAAGGTGGACGCGATCCTGGTCAACATCTTCGGTGGCATCACCCGCGGCGACGAGGTCGCGCGTGGCCTGATCGAGGCCCGCGCGGTCCAGGAACGGGACGTTCCGATGGTCGTCCGGATCGTGGGCACGAATGCAGCCGAGGCAGCCACGCTCCTCGAAGAGGCCCATTTCGCGACGGCAGCCTCGCTCGACGAGGCAGCGGCCAAGGCGGTCGCCGCCACCCGAGGCACCAACGCATGAGCATCCTCGTGGGTCGCGAGACCCGGCTCGTCGTCCAGGGCATCACCGGTCGCGAGGGTGAGTTCCACAGCCGCGCGATGGCCGAGTACGGGACGGCCATCGTCGCGGGCGTCACCCCGGGCAAGGGCGGGCAGCGGGCGCTGGACGGCGCCGTGCCCGTCTTCGATACCGTCGCCGACGCCATCCGCGAGACCGGCGCGAACACGTCCTGCATCTTCGTCCCGGCGGCGGGCGCGCCGGATGCCGTGCTGGAGGCGGCCAGCGCCGGGATCGAGACGATCTTCTGCATCACCGAGGGCATCCCGGCCCTCGACATGATCCCGGTCGCCGAGGCCGTGAAGCGGGCTGGTGCCCGGCTGATCGGACCGAACTGCCCGGGCGCGACGTCGCCGGGACGGGCCAAGGTCGGGATCATCCCGGGTCCGATCCATCTTGAAGGCCGCGTCGGCGTGGTAAGTCGCTCCGGCACGCTCACGTACGAGGCGGTCCAGGCGATGACGGACGCCGGTCTCGGCCAGTCCACGTGCGTGGGCATCGGCGGCGACCCGATCATCGGCTCGACGTTCCTGGACATCCTCCAGCTATTCGCGAGCGACGACGAGACGGACGCGATCGTGCTCATCGGCGAGATCGGCGGCGCCGCCGAGGAAACGGCCGCAGCATGGGCCGTTGAACACCTGCGCGACATCCCGAAGGTCGCCTTCATCGCGGGGCGGACGGCTCCGGAAGGCAAGCGGATGGGGCATGCCGGCGCGATCATCTCAGGCGGGGCCGGCACGGCCGCGTCCAAGGTCGAGGCCCTCGAGGCCGCCGGATTCCGTGTCGCCGGCTCCCCCACCGAACTCCCAGCGCTCCTGCGGGACGCCGGCTACCGCGGCTAGGCTACGACGGCGATGGAGGCCTCATGCACCCCGACGAGATCCACACGCTCTTCGATTACGACCGCTGGGCTACACGCCGCGTGCTCGCCGTCGTCGACGGTCTCGACCTGACCATCTGGGCGCGCACGAACGTCCTGGACGAGCGCGGCCTTGGCGGCATCCTGGTCCACCAGCTGGGCGCCGCGCAGCGCTGGCGCCACGCCATCGCCGACACCGGCGAAGAGCCCAGCCCCGAGGATGAGCAGCTGCTCTCGATCGACGAGCTACGTGCCCGCTGGGAGGCCGAGTGGGCCGCCGTCGATGCCTGGATGCCGACTATCACCGACGGCCTCCTGGCATATGCCCATGAGGGCGTCCCGGTCTGGGTGATGCTGGTTCATGTCGTGAACCACTCGACCCAGCACCGATCCGAGGCCGCCGCCCTCCTGACCGCCGAAGGGCACTCCCCGGGTGAGCTCGATCTCATCAACTACGCTGAAGAGCTCGTGGCGCCCCGCACGTGAGCCGGCTGATGGACCTCATCGCCGGCGATGCGCGCGAGATCCTGCTGGCGATCGGTACGGACGACATGGTCGGACTGGACGACCGGACCCGGTTCCGGGCGCATCTCGCGCTCGGCGGCGGCCTGGACCCCACGTGGTTGGACCTGTTCAGCGAGGCGGTCCGGACCGTCACCGGCCAAGACGAGCCGGTGGACTTCCTGGATGCGCGGCTGGAGCTGGACGGGCCCGGGACCGACGATGCCGGGCTTACGGTGGAACGTGTCGATCCAGCGTGGGTGACGGCGGTCGCGCGCATCGCGGACGGGTCTGTGGGCTCGATCGCTGGTCGTTGGATCGACCTCGTCGAGGAGGAGCTTGGCATGCTCCCGCGCGAAGAGAAGCCGTGGATCCGCGACCTGGCGTCGCAAGTGGTGACCTTCTGCCGATCGGCCGACGCCGCGCCGGATGTGCTCTTCGTCTGGTCGCTCTAGTGGCGACGACCGCGGACGGGGCGACCGCGGCCAACCAGCGACTGTGGGACATCTGGACGCAGATCCACGCCGAGGACGACGAAGCCGGTCGGGTTAAGGGTGCGTTTTACGCTGGCGCCTGCTCACAGCCCGAGATCCTGGGCGAAGCGAGGTCACTTCGGCGCGCGTGCTGGCTCTGAGCGGGTGTTTCGAGCGGGAGAGAGCCCGGTTTTAGGCGAATGCAGGCTCTGAGCAGGCGTTTCGAGCCGAGTGGGTCCACATCGCCCGATTCCTCGGGCTCTGAGCAGGCGGCCTGGGCGGGCTGGGCGGGCTGAGGGCCCGCGGGCCTAGTACCCCAGAGTCTTCCACGACGGACCGCCGGGCGCCTCGATGAGTTCGACCAGCACACCCCGGCAGGAGCGCGGGTGCAGGAACGCCACCGGGCCTTCGGCACCTCGGCGAGGAGCGCTGTCGATGAGCTCGACGCCATCGATCCCAAGGCGGAGGAGCGTCTCCGAGAGGTCGTCCACCTCGAAGCACACATGATGGAAGCCCTCGCCCTTGGTGGCGAGGAATCGGGCAACACCGGTCGTATCGTCCGTGGGCTCCACCAGCTCGATCTTGGACTCGCCCACGCCCAGGAACGCGATCCGGACGCGATCCTGCGGGATGTCCATTACCGTCTCGAGCTCGAGCCCGAGCAGGTCGCGCCAGAGCGTCAGGGCCGGCTCGATCGAGGACACGATGAGCGCGACGTGGTGGACCTTGCCGAGCTGGCGGATGTGCTGGGGAACCCGGGTGGTTGGCGTCATGGCATCCAGCGTACTCAGCTCATCAGACCGTGATCAGCTCGCGGTGCTCGCCCCAGGCGAGGCGCAGGCGGTCGCTGATCTCGCCGACCGTCGCGTAGGCCCGCACGGCCACGAGGATCGAGGGCATCAGGTTGCCGTCCGCCCGGGCGATGCGCTCGAGCTCGTCCATCGCGCCGGTCCAGGCATCAGCTGAGCGCTCGGCGCGGACCCGGCGGACCCGCTCGACCTGGCGGCGCTCCCCATCCGGGTCGATCTTCTGGAGCTTCGGCGTCCTGACGTCATCGTCGCGGAACTTGTTGACCCCGACCACGATCTGATCGCCCGATTCGATCGCTCGCTGGACGCGGTATGCGGCCTCCTGGATCTGGCGCTGCTGGAAGCCCTGCTCGATGGCGGCGAGGGTCCCGCCCATCACCTCGATCTCGTCGAGATAGGCCCAGGCGGCGGCCTCGAGCTCGTTCGACAGGCTCTCCACGTAGAACGAACCGGCAAGTGGGTCCGGGGTATCGGTCACGCCCGCCTCGTGGGCGATGATCTGTTGCGTCCGCAGGGCCAGTCGAGCCGCTTCCTCCGTGGGGAGGGCCAGCGCTTCGTCGCGCGAGTTCGTATGGAGACTCTGGGCGCCGCCCAGCACCGCCGCCAGCGCCTGGATGGTCGTCCTCACGACGTTGTTGTCCACCGACTGCGCGGTCAGGCTGGACCCCGCGGTCTGGACGTGGAACCGACAGACCAGGGAGCGTGGATCGGTCGCCCCGAAGCGCTCCTTCATGATCGTCGCCCACATCCGGCGGGCGACCCGGAACTTGGCGACCTCCTCGAACAGCTCCGACCAGGCAGCGAAGAAGAACGACAGCCGACCGGCGAAGTCGTCCACGTCCAGCCCGCGCGCGACGGCCGCCTCCACGTAGGCGATCGCGTCGGCGAGCGTGAACGCCAGCTCCTGGGCCGCCGTAGCCCCGGCTTCGCGCATGTGATAGCCGGAGATCGAGATGGTGTTCCAGCGTGGCAGTTCCGTCGCGCAGAACTCGAAGACGTCCGTCACGAGACGCATCGAAGGACGCGGCGGGAAGATGTAGGTCCCCCGGGCGATGTACTCCTTGAGGATGTCGTTCTGGACCGTCCCGGCGATCCGCTCGCGAGCGACGCCCTGGGCTTCGGCCGCGGCCACGTACAGGGCCAGCAGGATCGGAGCGGTGGCGTTGATCGTCATCGATGTGCTGACATCGCCAAGCGGCAGACCGTCCACGAGGACCGCCATATCGGCGAGACTCGAGATCGGCACCCCGACGCGCCCGACCTCGCCTTCCGCCTCGGTCGCATCCGAGTCGTAGCCCATCTGCGTCGGCAGGTCGAACGCCACGGATAGCCCGGTCTGGCCCTGCTCCAGGAGGTAGCGGAAGCGCCGGTTGGTCTCCTCGGCCGTCGCGAAGCCCGCATACTGGCGCATCGTCCAGAAGCGGCTCCGGTACATCGTGGGTTGGACGCCCCGGGTGAACGGGTACTCACCTGGACGACCCAGATCACGGTCCTCATCCATGCCGGCCACGTCCGCGGCCGTGTACAGGTCCCGGGTCTCGATCCCGGACGAGGTCTCGAACCGTTCGCGGCGCTCCGGGGCTACCTTGCGTGCCTTGGCACGCAGGGTCTCGCGCCAGCGCTCTCGAGCCGGGTCCGCGCCTTCGCCGGTCGGTCGGTTCGGATGCCGCGGGGTCGTCACTCGAGGACCACCAGGACGTCGCCGGGCTCCACGGTGGACCCGGGCCCGACGTTCACTCGCTGGACGATGCCATCGCGTGGCGAGCGGAGCTCGTTCTGCATCTTCATCGCCTCCACGGTGAGGAGCTGCTGGCCGGTCGTGACACTATCGCCCGGAACCACCGCGACCGTGAGGACGCGCCCCGGGATGATGGCACGGACATCGGTGGGGCCGTGCTGCGCCAGCGCTCCGCGGCCGCGGGCTGCCCTGGCTCGAAGGGCCGCCCGATCGGCGTCCTCGACCTCGAACTCGAACCGCCAGCCGTCCACGACGACCTCCACCCGCGACGGACCGGCCGGCAGAACGACCGCGCCTCGAGCCGAGGCCGTCGTCTCGCCGGTGACCTCGGCGACGGCCTCACCGCTGATCCGATCGGTCACGAGGGCGCGCTTCATCGTGGCCAGCGGTCCACGGCCGCCTCCCGGGCCGCCTGCGCCCAGCCGTCCTGGGCCGCTGGGGTCACGGCCTTTCCCGGGGCGAGGGTCGGCGTCGAGGGGCCGTACGAGCCGTTGAGGACCGCCAGCCCGGCCAGTGCGGCGGCTCGCTCGGCGACCTTGGCCCGCTCGGACTGGCCGTCCCAACGCTCCCCCACCCAGTCAGTCGAGAGGTCCGCTGCCCGGAACCCAGGGTCCCGGGCGACCCACCGGTGGAACGGGAGGGTCGTCTGGACGCCCGCCACCTCGACCTCGTCGAGGGCCCGGGCCAGCCGGTCCAGGGCAGCATCGCGGTCGGCGGCGTGGACCATGATCTTGGCGATGAGGTTGTCGTACTCGGCTGGGATCCGATCGCCATCGGCGAGGCCGGTATCCACCCGGACACCCGGACCGGCCGGCATGACCCACCGGCGCAGCCTGCCGGGTGTCGGCAGGAAGTCGCGCGACGGGTCCTCCGCGGTCAGGCGGATCTCCACAGCGTGCCCGTTCGGGGTGGCGGCGCGGTCGGCCGCGGCAAGCACGGCCGCCGACAGAGGCCGGCCGGCCGCGATCCAGAACTGCTCGTGCACGATATCCAGGCCGGTCACGAACTCCGTGACTCCGTGCTCCACCTGGAGCCGGGTGTTGACCTCCAGGAAGTGGAACGTCCCGTCCGGCGAGCGCAGGAACTCGGCCGTGGCGGCGTTCCGGAGTCCGGCGGCAGTGGCGATCCGGACCGCCTGGTCATGGAGGGTCCGACGCTCGTCAGTCGTGAGCCCTGGGGCCGGCGCCTCTTCCACCAGCTTCTGGTGGCGCCGCTGGACTGAGCAGTCTCGCTCGCCCAGCGCCACCACGCGTCCCGTGGCATCGCCCAACAGTTGGACCTCGATGTGCCTGGCCGGGCGGAGTTCGCGCTCAAGATAGACGGACCCATCGCCGAAGGCCGACAGCGCTTCCGCCGAGGCCGCCGACAGCGCGGCAGGCAGGTCTCGGGCTGCGGTGACACGGCGCATCCCCCGTCCCCCACCGCCCGCTGCTGCCTTGACCAGGAGGGGGAAGCCGATCTCCTCGGCCTCCTCCACGATCCGGGCGACGGCGTCAGGGCGATCCACCGGAGCCGGCTCCAGGGTTCCGGGCACCGGCTCGACCCCGATGGAGCGCGCCAGACGCCTGGCGTGCAACTTGTCCCCGAGCGCATCGATCGCCCCGGACGACGGTCCGACGAAGGCGATGCCGGCCTCTTCGGCGGCCTTCGCGAACGCCGCCCGCTCGGCAAGGAACCCGTATCCGGGATGGATCGCACCGCAGCCGGTCGTCATGGCCGCCTCGATGATCCGATCGATCCGCAGGTAGCTCTCCGCTGGCGCCGGTGGCCCGAGACGGACCGCCATGTCGGCCATCGCGACGTGCATCGCATCGGCGTCAGCGTCGCTGTACACCGCGACCGCCTCCATCCCCAATTCGTGGCAACCCCGGATCAGGCGGACGGCGATCTCACCACGATTGGCGATGAGGACGCGGGCGAACGGTGCTGGACTCATGCCCGGCGACCGTCTTTGCGCAAAGACGGTCGCGCCTCACAGCGGGATGTTGCCATGCTTCTTCCGTGGATTCGTGTCGCGCTTGTCCGACAGCATCTGTAGCGCGACGATCAATCGCGGCCGCGTTTCGGAAGGCTTGATGACATCGTCGACGTACCCTCGCGCGGCCGCGATGTACGGGTGCGCGAATTCGGTCTCGTATTCGGCCACCCGGCGTGCGCGCTCCCGGACAGGATCCGCCGCCGCCGCGATCTCGTCCTTCGCGATGATGTTTACGGCGCCCTCGGCACCCATGACCGCGATCTCCGCGGTGGGCCATGCGAAGTTCATGTCGCCACGGATGTGCTTGCTGCTCATCACGTCGTAGGCGCCGCCGTAGGCCTTGCGTGTGATGACGGTCAACTTGGGGACGGTGGCTTCGGCGTACGCGAACAACAACTTCGCGCCATGCCGGATGATGCCGCCATGTTCCTGTGCCACGCCCGGCAGGAATCCCGGCACATCCACGAATGACACGAGTGGCACGTTGAACGCATCGCACGTCCGAACGAAACGCGCGGCCTTCACTGACGCGTCGATATCCAGCGCGCCGGCAAGGACCGACGGTTGCTGGCCGACGATGCCGACACTGACGCCGCCGAGGTGCGCGAACCCGCACAGGATGTTCGCGGCCCATCCGGGCTGGATCTCGAAGAACGCGCCGTCGTCAACGATGTGGCCAAGAACGTCATGCATGTCATAGGGCACCCTCGGGTCGTCCGGGACGATCGTGTCCAATGCGAGGTCCATCCGATCGCGCGGATCGGTCGACACGGACTTCGGCGCGGTCCCAAGGTTGTTCTGGGGCAGGTGGGACAACAGGCGCCGCGTGGCATCCAGCGCGGCGGCTTCGTCGGGCATCGCGAGATGAGCGACGCCACTCTGTGTCGTATGCGTGGTCGCGCCGCCAAGGAACTCCGCGTCAACCTCTTCGTGGGTCACGGTCTTCACGACATTCGGCCCGGTCACGAACATGTAGCTCGTCCCCTCGACCATCACGGTGAAGTCCGTGATCGCCGGTGAATACACGGCGCCACCGGCACATGGTCCCAGGACGACCGAAATCTGCGGCACGACGCCTGACGCGAGGACGTTGCGAAGGAAGATCTCCGCATACCCTCCCAGCGACACCACCCCCTCCTGGATCCGCGCACCGCCCGAGTCGTTCAGTCCGACGATCGGCGCCCCGACCTTCATCGCCAGATCCATCACCTTGCAGATCTTGCCCGCGTACGCCTCCGACAACGAGCCACCGAACACGGTGAAGTCCTGGCTGAACACGAAGACCAGCCGACCGTCGATCAAGCCGTGACCCGTGACGACACCATCGCCCAGAACGCCTCCCCCATTCGTGGCGAGACGGTTGGTGACGAACCCGTCCAGTTCGACGAAGGACCCCGGGTCCAGCAGCAGGTCGAGGCGCTCGCGCGCTGTCAGCTTGCCAGCGGCGTGCTGTCGCTCGATCCGTTCGACACCACCGCCCAGGAGCGAGGCTGCACGCATCCGCTCGAGTCGCTCGATCCGCTCGTCGTTCGTTGGCACTCGTGACGCTCCAAGCCTGTCTTTGCGCAAGGACACCGTCATGATAGTCCCGAACACGGCTCCCTCGTGGCTCGGACGGATATCCACAGATTCGGTGAACAACTCTCGAATGGTGTGGATAACCGAGTGCGCCAAACGACTCGACAGGGGGTAGCATGTCCGGACGCTTTCCTGCCGCGTCGCGGCCCGGCGGCATGAGATGACCAGCTTTGAGGTGATGCGCCTGTGACGAACGTGATCTCGATCGCGAACCAGAAGGGCGGCGTCGGTAAGACGACGACGGCGATCAACCTCGCCGGCGCCCTCGCCGAGACCGGACTTCGCGTCCTGTGTGTCGACATGGACCCGCAGGCGAATCTCACTGCCGGACTCGGCATCAACCTCAACACGATCGAACGCTCGATGGCGGACGTCCTCGCCGACGGCCGGTCCACGTTGGCGGAGGTCATCCTGCCGACCGAGACGGACGGCGTCTTCGTCGCCCCGGCGCATATCGATCTGGCGTCGACGGAAGGAGAACTGTTCACCGCCCTCGGCCGAGAACAGATCCTGCGCGAGGCGCTGGACGGCCATCTAGCCGACTACGACTACGTGCTGATCGATTGCCCGCCCAACCTCGGCCTGCTGACGGTCAACAGCCTCGTGGCGTCGACTGGCGTCATCATCCCCGTCCAGACGCAGTACTACGCGCTGAAGGGCCTCAACAACCTCGTCAAGGTGATCAATGCGATCCGCCTGAAGCTGAACAAGGATCTGCGCGTTCTGGGCCTGCTCGCGACGTTCTATGACGGTCGCACCAACCTGGCGAAGGACATGCTCGAGGAGTTACGCGTCGTCGGCGACCATCACGTTTTCCACAGCATCATCCGCAACACCGTGAAGTTGGGCGAGGCTCCCCTCGTCGGCCGGCCCATCACGTCGTACGCCAGCAGCACGGATGCCGCGAAGCAGTACCGCGATCTCGCCCAGGAGGTGATCAACCTTGGCTAGGACCGATTTCCGAGCCGCCGCCGCACGGCGGCTGTCCGAGGACAGCGAGCTGTCCCCCGCCATCGTCAGCCTCCTGACTCCGGACAGCCCGACGCGCAGCGTTGGTGTCCGGATCGTGCCTATCGACCGTATCGACCCGAACCCGAAGCAGCCCCGCGTCCTGTTCGAAGAGAGCGCCCTCGAGGAACTCGCGTCGTCGATCCGCGAACATGGCGTCCTGCAGCCGATCCTCGTTCGCCCCATCGGACCCAACCGATATCAGATCGTCGCCGGCGAGCGGCGCTGGCGCGCGTCGCGTCTTGCCGGGCTCGTGTCCATCCCCGCCCTCATCGAGGAGATCGACGACGACACCGCCCTGGAGATCTCCATCATCGAGAACCTCCAGCGCGAAGACCTCACGCCTCTCGACGAGGCCGCCATGTACGACCGGATGGTCCACGAGCATGGCTACAGCATCCGGAAGCTCGCCGAGAAACTGGGCAAGGACAAGGGCTACCTCGAGAATCGGCTACGCCTCGCCGGCGCACCCGATGAGATCCGCGAACTGGTGTCCTTGCGCAAAGACAGCCTGTCGCATGCCTACGAGCTGATGAAGGTCGAGGACCCCAAGAAGCGCCGACGGTTGACCGAGCAGGTCGCGCGCGGCGAGCTGACCCTCATCAAGCTTCGCGAGAAGATCGACGGTCGGCCGGCGAGGACCCCACGCCAGGTCGAGGAGATCGACAACGCCACCGAGGAACCGGCGGCAGCTGACGCCGCCGAGGAGGTCGCCGAGCCATGGCACGCCGTGGCCCTCACCGACGACTCCCTCGTCAACGCCAAGCAGCACCTGGCCGACGCGATCGAGGGTCTCGTCGACGTCTTGCGGAGCACCGACATCCGGGAGTCCATCCCCGCCACGGACCGGGCCAACCTGGCCAAGTACCTTACGATCTCCAAGCTCAGGCTGGAGAATGCGATCGCCCTCGTCCGGAGCGACGACTCCACCTACTAGACCCCGGAACTCCGGGTCAGCCCGCGAGACCCACCAGCCAGGCCGTGGCCAGGATGCCCATCCCCACGGCCTCCGCCTCCCACGCCCGCTCGCGCTGCGTCGGGGTCGGATGGCGCCCGGCGATCGTCGCACCCTGGGCGGCGCCGACACCCACCACGGCCACGCCCACGATCGCCCCTACGACGGGCCCGAGGCCCACCTCCGAGCGGGCCAGCGAACCGCCGATCACCGCGACCGCCACACCGATGAGTGCCAGATGCACCAACCAGGCCCGCTCAAGGCCCAGGCGCACGGCCACGGAAGCGACGCCGCTCTCGCAGTCGCGCTCCACGTCCGCGCTGGCGTTGGCGATGGCCAGGGCCGCCCCGGCCAGAACGGCGCATGGGAGGAGGACCGCGAAGGGCTCCGGCAGGGGTTGGCCGGTCCCGATCCAGCCGTACACGGGGATCAGCGGGATGCCCAGCGCGAACGGCAGCCACGACCACGCGGTCCCCTTCGCGAACCGGTCGTAGCCGTAACCGATCGCCAGCCCCACGACGGCCACCGCCAGCGTCGCCGCTCCCGATGGGACCACCAGCAGCAGGCCCGCCGCCGCCGACCCGATCCAGACCGCGCGAGCCACGCGCGCCGATACGAGCCCAGCCGGGATGGGCTTGGGTGGGATGCGACCGGCATCGCGGTCAGCGTCGAGGATGTCGTTGAGCGTCCCGATCGAGACCTGGAGCGCCACCATGGCGAGGCCAAGGCGCGTGGCGACGAGGACTCCCCCGCCGGCCACCAGAGCGACCGCCGCCGCGATCAGGCCGTTCAGGAGCGAGGGGAACGGATGGGTCAGCCGGACGAGCCCAAGGCCGTCAGACGTAGACGATCTCCTCGAAGTTTTCGACGAGGTATTCGACCAGGCGCCGTCGACCGTCCCGGACCTGGGCGTGGATGCCGGGGACCAGCGCGTGCAACGTGATCGCCGGCACCATCAGGTCACCCGCCCGGTCCCGGCCGATCGAGGCCGGCGGTCCGCCGCCAGATGCGAACACCCGTTCGAAACCAGCGTCATCGAGCGCGGCCGCGTGCTTGAAATCGCGGACGACCTTGCGCACGCCGCGCCGGATGGACACGTCGCGCATGAGTTCCGCCGCCCACGCGTCGATCTGCTCGTCGCTCTGCTCGTCGAGTCGAGTCCGGTATTCCTTCGGGTCGCTCGACAGCCCGGTCGATCCCACGCTTCCTCCTGCCTCAGGGATGGTCGTCGCGAGTATGCCAGAGCGGAGGAGCTGCGATCTCCGCCGCCAGTGCCGCCTCGCGCGACCCCTCCGGCCAGTCGTTGAAGACCTCGGTCAGCCACCCCCCGAACCGTCCTGGCTGAGGCACCTCGGGTGCGTCCGACACCATCGCGTACAGGGCCGTCCAGGCTTGCTCCGTGAGTCCGTCCACCGCCTCGCGGTTGGCGCGACCGGCGACCGGGATCGCCTCCCCCACCGTGACCGTCACACGACCCCCGAAGCGGAGCCAGCTGGAGCCGTGGATCGCGATCGGAACGATCGGGACCCCAGCGCGCAGGGCGAAATACGCGGGACCCTCGCTCAACGGCAGGAGGTCTCGCTCCAAGGCGTGGATCCGACCCTCGCCGGCGATCGCGAGGACCCCGCCCGCTGCCAGCACGCGCTCCACCCGACGGGTCGCGTCGCGCAGGTCTGTCTTGGCCGGTTTGTACGGGATGGCCGTCCCGGTCCAGGTCATCAGGCGATTGCGGCCCCCGGCCGACATGTCCTCCTCTTTCGGACCGAAGAACGACAGGCGCGGCCGCCCCGGAAGTGTCGCCAGCAGGAGGAACGGGTCCGTCCAGCTCAGGTGGCTGAAGCAGTAGATGGCCGGCTGCCCGGTCAGCCGCTCGCCGCCCACGAGACGGACGCGCAGGTACGCTCGCACGAACGCCGCGGCCACCGTCCTGGTGAGCCAGTAGCGCACCGTCATCCGGGCCATCCGCACGCGGTCCGTCATGGAAGGGCGTCCGGATCCAGGTCGGCCAGTCGAGCGAGGACCAGGTCGGCCAGCTCGTGGGTCCCCTCGGCCGGCGGGACGCTGGCGTTCGGGACCAGCACGACCGTCATGCCGGCTGCCTTGCCCGCCCGAACCCCGTTGTACGAGTCCTCCACGACGATGCAGGCCGTCGGTCGGACACCCAGCCGCCTCGCCGTCTCGAGATAGACGTCCGGCGCGGGCTTTCCGTAGAGGACCTCGTCCGAGGAAACCACGACCTTGAAGACGTCCGTGAGGCCGGTGGCGGTCAGGGCGGCATCGATCACCGCACGATGCGCCGACGACGCCACCGCGACCGGCCGCGTTGCGGCGATCCGGTGGACCGCCTCGGTCGCACCCGGGATGTCAGGCGCTCCTTCGGTGCGATAGCGCGCCACGACGGCGTCCACGATCGCCGCTTCGATATCGCCCTCCTCGACGCCCAGGTCCAGGCGGACCCGCATGGTATGGGCCCAGGCACGTGAGTTCGCACCCATGACCGCTGCCTGATCGGCGGACGTCCACGCGCGACCATGCGTTGTTGCGAAGGCGGTCCTGATCTCGTCCCACCAGATCTCCGAGTCCACGAGGACCCCGTCCAGGTCGAAGATGACCGCGGCGTTCAGGACGATGACTCCTTGGGCGCCTCCAGCGGCGGCACGTCGGTCGCCTCGGGAATGTCGGACGGCCCGAGGGGCACGGCCTTCGGCCCACGCTTGCCGTTCGCCGAATTCGGGGCGTGGACCGAGCGGGGCCGGCCATCGATGGCCGCCAATGCGTCCAGCACGAATGCTGCAACGAGATCCGCCGTTTCGTCCGTCCCGCGCAGGATCTGGCCTTCCAGTGGCACGCTCAGGATCCGGTGACCGCCCTGCATCTCGACCGCAAGGTCCCCCAGCTGGACCCGGTTCCAGCGAATGAGCTTGCCGCTCGCCCTTGGCCCTTCGCCCGGCACGTTCACGCGCACGTTGACCTGGACCAGCCCGGCAGCGGTGGCTGCGAAGATCGTGTAGCGCACGCCAGGGTCGTCACCCCAGGCCACCCAACAGGCCGGGTCGGGATCGGTTCCGAGCATCGTCACCATCGGGTCGATGACGTTCATCACCTTCGGCGTCGAGGCGTTCTTGTGCGGCGCTGCTGTCATCCACTCGCTCAGGTGCATCGAACCCCTCCCCGCTGCCCACGACCAGGACCCGAGGCTAGCACACGCCCACGAGCGCGAGGTACCGTTGGCCCATGCACATCCGACGAGGCGCCTTCGGCTGGGGCGTCTTCCTGATCCTCGCCGGCGCCATCCCCCTGGCGGTCCGGGCGGGCGTCCTGACCGAGTCCCAGGTCAGCGACCTGTGGACCCTGTGGCCGATGATCCTGATCGGCCTGGGCGTCGGGCTGTTGCTCGGTCGATCGCGCTTCGCCTTCGTCGGCGCCCTGATCGTCGCGGCCACGTTCGGGCTCATGGTCGGCGGCTTGCTGAGCGCGGGCCTGGGTGGCGCCGGGAACCTGTCTGCAGGCGCCTGCGGGGACCCGGCCCACGGCCGTGCCTTCGCGGACCGGACCGGGTCCCTCGCCGCGACGGCCGCGACCGTCCAGGTCGCGGCGAACTGTGGCGACCTGGACGTCTCGATGGCGCCCGGTACGACATGGGGCATGACGGGCCGGGATTGGGACGGTGACGGACCCGAGGTGAAGGCAGGCCCGGACAGCCTGACGATCCGCTCGACCGATGGCGGCGGGCCACTCGGCATCTTCTCGGCACGCTCCACGATCGCCATCAGCCTTCCGACGGATCCTCGGCTGGACCTGGACGTCGAGCTCAACGGCGGCGCCACGTCGTTCGACCTCGCCGGTGCCACCCTGGGGCCGACCTGGCTTCGCCTCAACGGCGGCTCGACCTCGGTGGACCTCGGGTCCGTGCGCCAGATGGGCGACCTGCAGGTCGAGTTGAACGCCGGGGCGGTCGGGATCACGTTGCCCGCGTTGAGCCTGACCGGCGCCATCGAGGCGAACGCGGGGTCCGTGAATCTGTGTGTCCCCGAGGGCGCCGGCCTCCGCCTCCAGACGACCGACAGCGTCGCCGCGAGCTTCGACTACGCGGACCACGGCCTTGTCCAGAACGGCTCCACGTGGACGAGTTCCGGCTACGATGGCGCGGCCATGAGGATCGATCTCCGGACGTCTGGCAACGCCGCCTCGTTCAGGCTTGATCCGGAGGATGGATGCGATGGATGACCGGCTCTACCGATCGGTCGGCGACCGGATGCTCACGGGCGTCGCGGGAGGGGTCGCCGAACGCCTTGACGCCGATCCAGCCATCATCCGCGTCGTCTGGGCGCTGCTCATCGTCTTGACTGGCGGCCTCGCCTTGATCGCCTACATCGTGATGGCGATCGTCGTCCCGGAGGATCCCGGTCTCGAGCCGACCGGACCGACCGGGTCGCCGATCCCACCGATGGACCCGGGGGACCCCGACGCACGGACCGCGGCGTTCGCCGCCACGGCCGCTCCCGCCCCCGAGACCGGAGCCGGAGTGATGCGTCGCGAGCGACGACGACGGCGGCGGGCCGCCCGTGGTGAGGACCGCGGGCCGCTGATCGGTGGCCTGATCCTCATCCTCATCGGCGCGTTCTTCCTGTTCCGCCAGTTCGTGCCGGCCATCGACCTCGGGTCGTGGTGGCCGCTCATCCTGGTCGGGATCGGGCTGATCCTGGTGGTCGTCTCGATCACGCCAGGCCGACGGTAGGGCTGACCGTTTGGACCTCGTCGTCATCCCCCGGATCGCGGCGCTGTCGGGCGGCACGGCGGTCATCGGCGTCGCCACGTTGCGTCGCGGGCTGATCGGCTACCGGACCGCGGACCGCATCGCCGATACCAGCACCAAGCAGCGCCACGACATGCTGCCGAACCTCGTCGCGGCCGTCAGGGGCCTGATGACCTTCAAGGGGACAGTGCTCACCGAGGTGACCGAGGCACGCGCCGCCTACACCCCGACCGACCCGATCCCATCCCAGGCGGCGACAACGGATCGGACGTCGGGCGCGGTCCGCTCGCTATTCGCCGTTGTCGAGCGCTATCCGGACTTCAAGTCAGGGACCAATGTGCTCGAGCTCCAGGGCGAGATCGAACGGATCGAGAGGATCATCGCCGACCGTCGTGAGCTCTACAACGATCAGGTGTATCGCTACGACACGAAGATCGCGACCGTGCCCACGATCATCCTGGCCTGGCTGTTCCGCTGGGTCCCGCGAGCCTTCTTCGAGGCCGACCCGGTCGATACCGCGAGGCCCGATGTCGAGCTGACGTCGGCGTGACTACCCAGCGACTCTGGCTTGTCCGGCATGGCCAGACGGAGTGGGCCGCGCTCGGCCGTCATACCGGGCGGACCGACATCCCGCTCACGGACGAGGGCCGCGGCCAGGCGCTGGCGCTCGGGTCGCGCCTCGCGGCCGTCGGGCCGTTCGCGCTGGTCGTGACGAGCCCGCTGGGTCGAGCGAGCCTCACCGCGGACCTGGCGGGCTTCGGCGATGTCGCCAGGGTCGAGCCGGATCTTGCCGAGTGGGACTATGGCGCCCTGGAGGGGCTGACCACGCTGGAGATCAGGGCGGACCTGCCGGAATGGACGATCTGGACGGGTCCATGGCCCGCCGGCGAGAGCATCGACGACGTGGCGATCCGCGCCGATCGCGTCCTGGCTCGCGTCCGCGAGGCCCCCGGCGACGTCCTCCTGTTCTCGCACGGTCACCTGCTGCGGATCCTTGCGGCGCGTTGGCTGGATCTCGAGGCGTCGTTCGGTCGCCTGTTCAGCCTCTCGACCGGCACTCTCTCGGTGCTCGGATGGGACCGTGAGAACCGCGTCGTCGAGACGTGGAACGAGGCCTGCCACCTGACCGACGTCGCGAACTGACCGAACCGGGTTGCGTCGTCGCGACATCCGCCGCTGAGAGCCGAGCCAGGCGGCACGACTGCGACTTGACAGCGGGATCGTGAGGGTCTATATATCGTGTCACGCTATAGCGGTTTGCGCTGTACGACGCACTGGAGGACCTGGACCATGGCCGATCGAGATCGTCGCCGCGGACGCCATGCGGCACGCGGGGTCATCGCTTCGCTCGGACTGCTCGTCGGGCTGGCCGTCGTCCTGCCCGCAGCCGCCGGCGGGGCCGTCGTGACCCGCGGATCCTTCACCGAGTTCGCGGCAGGCGCAGCGGCGCCGGCCATGGACATCACCGGGCACGCCACGATGATCCGGACCGCGGCCGGCCGCACGATCGTGTCCATCCACGTCGAGGGCCTCGCCCCGAACACGACGTACGCGGCCCACGTCCACAAGCAGTCCTGCACCAACGGCCAGGCAGACGGGCACTATCAGCACGACGGCACCGCCGTGAACGACGAGAACGAGATCTGGCCGGGCTTCACGACCAACGCGGCCGGCATCGGCAACGGCTACGCCAGCAACGACTGGTCCGCCGGACCGAGCGCTGTTTCCGTCGTGATCCATCGTCCGACCGCCGCGCCGAACAAGATCGCCTGCGCCGACCTCGAGTGATGTGACGCAGATGGGGTCGTCATTTGATCACCTGGGCCGGTTTTCACGGCCGGCCCAGCAGATCCTCAACGTCCTTGCCAACGGACCGCGGGCGCCTCATGCGATGCAGCGCGAGATCGATGCTCGTTGCGGGGTCACCGTCGGGCCCGGGACACTCTTCGGGACCATCGCCCGGCTCGAGCGACACGCCCTCATCGAGGTCATAGCAGGTACGCCGGTCCCGCGCACCTACCGGCTCACGGCACTCGGGGCCGAGTCCCTCGCCGCCCAGCTCGAAGCCGTCCGACGGGCCTCATCGGCTCCGGCCACGGCGATGAGCGCCGGGGCAGGAGCTCCACGATGAACGCCCTGGTTCGTCTCTACCCCCGGGCCTGGCGTGAGCGGTACGGCGACGAACTCGCTGCCTTGCTCGAGGACCAGCCCGCGACCCTCCTTGACCGATTCGACCTCATCCGCGGCGCCGTCGATGCCCGCCTGCACCCACAGGTACCGGGCCACGATGTCGCGCCGGAACAGGAGATCCCCATGGACCGCAGATTGCTTGGCGCCGTCGCCGCGCTCGGCGGCGCCGTCTGGCTCGTCGGTGTGGCGAGCATGTTCATCCTGCCGCTGCGTGCCGATGGCTACCGGGAGGCCGACCTGGCCTTCCTCACGTTTGCTGCGGCCACCGTCCTCATGGGCGTCCCGCTCGGCTTGCTCGGCACGCGAGTGGACTCCGCTCAGAGCCGAACCACGGGCTTCGTCGTCGTCGCCATCAGCCTGATCCTGGGCGTCGCGGCATTGATGCCGTGGCCGATCTTCGCGGCCGCGTTCTTCGCGTTCCCGATCATGGCCACGCTGGCGGCGGCTCGCGGTTCCCGGAACGGCGTCCTGCCGGGCTGGATCGCCCTGGCCTTCTTCATCGGCGCGATCGGGGTCGCCGCCGGCACCAGTGGCGGCATCGAGACAGACCTCGGACTCGCGATGTTCTCGATCGTCGGCGTGGCAGGCCTGCTGCTCGCCGGGGCAGTGTTCACGAACCATGCTCAGCCGCTGCTCATCAGTCCCGCCTGACATCGATACGAGGTAGCGAAGCGCATGACCAAGGACACACGCGACTCCGGCGGGCTCGGGGACCTGGGACGGTTCGCGGAACCGTCACTGCTCATCCTCGTGTCGCTCAGCGACCGACCGAAGCACGGCTACGCGATCATGGAAGACCTCGAGGCCATCGGCGGGACTCGCGTCGGGCCCGGCACCCTCTATGCCGCGCTTGCCCGGCTCGAGACCCGCGGCCTCATCGAATCATTGCCGCCGGAAGACCGGCGGCGGCCATACAAGCTGACCGGTCTCGGCGCGACCACGCTCAAGGCGCAACTCGAAGGCCTGCAAGGCTTCGCCCGGATCGGGCTGCGACGCCTCCAGGGCGACAGCTAGGGAGGACCGCCATGACCTGGACCATCGAGACCGTCCGCGAAGCGCCCGTCGCACCCGCAGACGTGTTCCGCCTCTACGAGGACCCGTCGACCTGGAGTGCCTGGGGTCACGCCGCCCAGTGGGCTCGGACCGACAGCCCGTTCATCGAAGGCGCCGTCGTCGACGTCAGGGCCGACTATGGGCGTGTCTATCACTGCCGGATCCGCGAGCTCGTCGCCGGCCGGGCCCTCGTGCTCGAGGTCAAGCCGCCATTCATGACGGTCATCCAGACCTACGTCGTGGAGCCGACGCCCAGCGGCTCGCGCGTCCGCCACGCGCTCGAGATCTCCGGACCGCTGGCGGTCCCGACCCGCCTGATAGGCCTGCCTGGGGCGTACAAGAGGCGGTTGGACAAGGAGGTCGGGAAGGTCATCGACCTGGCCGGGCGCACGGGCGCGATGCCGCGATCGATGCCGGCCACGGAGCCGCAGCCCACGACCTGACGCAGGGCCGGGTCAGACCGTGGCGATGACCCCGAGGGTGACACCGAAGCCTGCCCGGCGTTGGAGCGGGGGCATCAACGTGAGCTGACCGAGCGGTGGATCGGCCGGGAACCAGCGGTTCCACTCGTCGTTGAATTCGTCGAATTCGCTCGCGTCCTGCAGGGACCAGTTCGCCCAGACCACCCGGTCGAGCGCACTGCCGGCACCCTCGAGTCGCTCCTTGAGATTGGCCATGCACCGACGCGTCTGCTCCTTGATCGACCCGAGGGCGACCTCGCCCGTCTCCGGATCCACCGGCCCGATGGATGAGATGTAGACCATCCCGCCCGCGACGACGGTTCGGCCATCACCGGTCGGCACGGCCGAGTACTCGACCTTCGAGGACTGACGTGCCCCGAACCGGCTCTTCAGCGGCTTGATCGGCCTGTCCGGGTCTTCGGGCGGGATGCCGTACTCGCCGGGCGGCAGGTCGATGCCGGCGCGCTGGAATTGGCGCATGAACGTGGGCCTGGCGCCCGTCGGCTGAAGCGACCCCACGATCTTGCCGTCGCGGTAGCCCGTCTGGACGAACGCGAAGATGTCCTGGGTGAGGATCTGGTCCTCTTCGATCCCATAGACCTCGGTGATATTGACGATCTTGCGTTGGCCGTCCTTGAGCCGCGCGGTGTGGACGATGACATCAACGGCCGTGGCGATCTGTTCGCGGATCGCCCGCAGCGGCATCTTGTAGCCGGTCATGAGGATCATCGTCTCGAGCCGCCGCAGCATGTCCTTCGGCGTATTCGCGTGGCCGGTCGAGAGCGAACCGTCGTGGCCGGTCGTCATCGCCTGGAGCATGTCGAGCGACTCCCCGGCGCGGCACTCGCCGACGATGATCCGGTCGGGTCGCATGTGCATCGCGTTCCTGAGGAGGTTCCGGATCGTGATCTCGCCCTCCCCTTCCAGGTTGGCCGGCCGCGCCTCGAGGGTGATGACGTGGTCCTGGTGGAGCTGCAGCTCGGCGGCATCCTCGATCGTGACGATGCGCTCGTCGTTGCCGATGAACGACGAGAGGACGTTGAGGGTCGTGGTCTTGCCGGAGCCGGTGCCGCCGGACACGAAGAGGTTGAGTCGGGCCTCGATGCACGCGTGCAGGAACTCGAACATGTCGGGCGTAGCCGTCCCGAAGCGAACGAGGTCGTCGACCGTGTACGGCGTCTGTGAGAACTTGCGGACCGTGATGACGGGGCCGATCAGTGACAGCGGTTCGATGATCGCGTTGACCCGGGAACCGTCCGGCAGGCGGGCGTCCACTCGCGGGCTCGACTCGTCGATGCGCCGGCCGAGCGGAGCGATGATCCGGTCGATGACCCGCTGTACGTGCTCGTTGTTCAGGAAGACCGAGTCGACCCGATGGATCTTCCCGCCACGCTCGATGTAGATGTGGTCGGGACCGTTGACCATGATCTCGGTGATGCTCGGGTCCGCGAGCAGCGGCTCCAGCGGCCCGAAACCCGTGACGTCGTGGACCATCTCATCGACGAGGCGGGTTCGCTCCTCGCGGGTGACGGCGAACCCACCCTTCTCCACGACTTGATCGACCATCGGTTCGATGGTCTTGCGGACGTCCCCGTCCTTCGCCTCCAGCAGCACCTTGAAGGCCCCGACGACTTCCTTCTGGAGGCGCACCCGAACTTCGTGGATGAGTTTCTCCCGAGCCGGGGCCGTCGGCGCGCGAAGGCCGCCGAGGCCGGCCCGTGGGACCTTGGGGATGGCCGGATCCATGACGGGCACGGCCATCGAGGTCGCGTCGTCCGTGGCGGCGGTCATCCCGGCCGGCGCGGCGGTCTCGATCGTGGGCGCGCCGGCGGGATCCTGTCGCGGGGCATCGAGGGCGAGGTCGGTGCCATACGAAGGGGCGCTCGCTTCGGTCGTCGGGGGCACGGCGGGGGCCGGCACGACGCTGGCGTCCGGAACGCTCGCAGGCGCGACCGTGCCCGCGGCGGTCGCGGCAGTCGCTTCCGCCGCTCGCTGCACTCGCTCTAGCCGCTGCATGAGGGTCATCGGGCCCCAACCTCCAACACCAAACGTCCTGGGGCAGGATACGCCGTTCGTCCGGGGTGTCAGCGCAAAACGGGTCGCGCAGAACGGATTCTGGTGCGTCCGCGAGACGGGGAGTCCTGGAGGGAGTGGCTCCGGCGGTAAGATTCGAACTTACGACCAAGCGATTAACAGTCGCCCGCTCTACCACTGAGCTACGCCGGAACGGGACGTGGGGCCGCGGCCTCGAACGTCATGGGCCGGGGTCCGGCACCGCGCGAAGGATAGCACGAGGTCGTCGACGGGGGACGCCTGCGATACTCCCCCGATGAGCCTCATCTCCGTGGGAGAGCTGGCCGCGCGGCTGGCCGATCCGAGCGTGCGCGTCGTGGATGTTCGCTGGTATCTGGGACGACCCGGAGAGGGACGCGCGGCGTTCGAGGCTGGGCACATCCCCGGTGCGACCTTCGTGGATATGGACTCGGACCTGATGGTCGCGGACGGCCCCGGGCGGCACCCACTCCCCTCCCCGGCGACCTTCGCGGCCCGTCTCGGGGCACTCGGGATCGGCTCGGAGGATGCGGTCGTCGTGTATGACGATGTTGGGGGCTGGGTGGCGGCTCGGCTCTGGTGGATGCTGGATGACCTGGGGCATCTGGCGGTGTCGGTGCTGGACGGCGGGTTCCCAGCGTGGGTCGGGGCAGGATTGGCGGTGGAGGCGGGCGTTGGCCGACGTCGCCCTGCGGCGTCACTGGCGTTGGAGCCGGCCTGGACAAAGGTCGTGGATCGAGATAGGTTGCGCGCGCGGCTGGGAGAGGTCGTGCTGCTGGATGCGCGCGGCGGACCGCGTTACCGCGGCGAGACTGAACCGATCGACCCGGTCGCTGGCCACATCCCGACAGCCTTGAACGCTCCGACGGACGGCAATCTGGTGGCTCCGGGCGGAGCCTTCCTTGCGGCCGGGGAGCTGCGGGCGCGGTTCGAAGCCCTGGGCGCCGGGGTCGACGGGGCCGAGGTCGTCAACTCGTGCGGAAGTGGTGTGTCCGCGTGCCACAACGCGCTGGCGATGCGCATCGCCGGCCTGCCGGACCCGATCCTCTATCCAGGCTCGTGGAGCGACTGGAGCACGGCGGGATATCCGGTCGCGACCGGTCCGGAGCCGGGCGAGGTGCCAAACACCTAGACGCCCCGGGATAAGTCGCGGGTGAGGGCCGGTGGGCATGGTTCCCCTATGGGAACGCGTGAGCGGCGAGTTGATGCGGGTGCGACGCGAGGCCGCGATCTCACCGCGAGCGTCCTTCACGATCTTCGTGCCAGTCGGCTCGATCGTGGACTGGGCGGTCGCGACGTCGCCAAGGCGATCGGCATCTCGCCGGCACAGTACAGCCGGATCGAGCGTGGGCTGACGAAGGACGTCTCGATCGAACTGGCCTCGACGATCGCGGCCGCCATCGGGTGCGAGCTCTCCGTTCGTGTCTATCCGGCAGGCGAACCTCTTCGCGACGCCGCGCACGCCGCGCTGATCGATCGATTCCGAGCGCACCTGCACCCGTCGCTGCGCGTTGGCACGGAGGTCCCGTTCCCGGGTCCGCGAGACCGCCGAGCGTGGGATGTCCTCGTAGCCGGCGCCGGTTGGCGGCTGGGTGTCGAAGCCGAGACCCGACCACGAGACCTGCAGGCGCTCGAGCGCAGGCTCGCCTTGAAGGCACGCGATGGGGATATCACGCACCTGGCGCTGCTACTTCTGGACTCGCGCCACAACCGAGACCTCATGCGGGCGCATCGGGAGACCCTTCTCGCGCGATTCCCCGTGCCAGGACCGCGCGCGCTCGAGCTACTCCGCGCGGGAGTGGACCCAGGTGGTGGCTCGGTGTTGATCCTTTGAAGCCTCGCTCGGGTCCGCGACTTGCACCAGATGCAACCATGGTCGGGCCGGCTTGGTCAGCCGCCCGATTCCTGCCAGTGGATTGCATCCGACGCAAGGAATGAGCGAGCCGCGGTCGATCCGACGCCCAGCGTGACCTGGGATTGCGCAGGACGCAATCCAGCCGCAGCCGCGGGCGTCATTCCGACGTTGCTTGCATCTGGTGCAACCATCCGCAGTCTGAATTGCGCGAGATGCAAGTTTCGGACCGATCTCGGCCGATCTCGGCCGATCTCCGCCCCGACCCGGCCCCCGGATTACTCCAGGTAGTCCTTGAGCTTGCGGCTGCGGGACGGGTGGCGGAGCTTGCGCAGCGCCTTGGCCTCGATCTGGCGGATGCGCTCGCGGGTCACATTGAACTCCTTGCCGACCTCTTCCAGGGTCCGGGCACGCCCGTCCTCCAGTCCGAAGCGAAGCTGGAGCACGCGTCGCTCGCGACCGGTCAGCGAGTCCAGCACGGCTTCCACCTGCTCCTTGAGGAGCTGATGTGATGCCGCCTCGGCGGGAGCCAGGGCGCCGCGGTCCTCGATGAAGTCGCCCAGGTGGGAGTCTTCCTCCTCACCGATCGGGGTCTCCAGCGAGACGGGCTCCTGCGAGACCTTGATGATCTCGCGGACCTTCTCCGGGGTGACCTGGACCTCCTGGCCCTTGGACATCGCCTCGGCGATCTCCTCGACCGTGGGCTCACGACCCAGCTCCTGGAGCAGGCCGCGCGAGACGCGGATGAGCCGGTTGATCGTCTCCACCATGTGGACCGGGATGCGGATCGTCCGCGCCTGGTCCGCGATGGCCCGGGTGATCGCCTGGCGGATCCACCACGTCGCGTACGTGGAGAACTTGAAGCCCTTCTCGAAGTCGAATTTCTCGACCGCCCGGATCAGTCCGATGTTGCCCTCCTGGATCAGGTCCAGGAACGACATGCCACGGCCGATGTACTTCTTCGCGATCGATACGACCAGCCGCAGGTTGGCCGAGGTCAGCTGCTCGCGCGCGTCGCGTCCGATCGCCACGATCTCGCCCTTGCGGTCGCGCAGCTTCGTGGTCGACGGGAGCAACGGGTCGTAGCCCATCGTCAGCAGCAGCTCGGCGTCGTTGCCGGCCTCGATCCAGCGCTGGAGCGCCGGAAAGGCAAAACCGTCGCGGGTCCAGTCGTAGATCGCCCGCAGGCCGACGTTGTCGCGCGAGTCGAGGTCGCCGTTGTGGACCGCGAGATAGGCCCAGTCCAGTAGCTCAAGGTAGGTCTCGGCCGAGAGCGCTTCGCTGTACGTGTGCAGCAGCTTGCGGGCTTCCTTGAGGCGTTCCTTGGTGCCCTCGGACTGGGCATCGCGCCCGGCCTTGACCAGATGGAAGTCCGGCGTGGCGACAAGGAAGTCCGCGTTGGTGTCGGACGAGATGGCCCGACGAACCAGGTCGTGCGCCTCCGGTCCGAATGGCAGCCGGTGCTGCTGCTTCATCGTCCGGGTCTTGCGCTCGGTGTCGTGCAGGGTCCACTCGTGGAGCGAGACGATGCCCTTCCAGGGCTCTTCAGCCAGCTGCTCCCCGAGCTCGATCGCCTTTGCCAGGACGACCTCTTCCTCGGCGGTGAGGAGCGCGACCTTGCCGATCTCCTTGAGGTACATCCGGACCGGGTCGTCGATCCCGATCATGTCCGCGGAGATCGCCTCTAGGTCTTCTGCCGAAGGCTCCTCGACCGTCTTGGCATCGAGCTTCGCCGGGGCGTCTGCGGGCAGGGCCGCCGCCGGATCCGCGTTCGCGTCATCGGCGACCACGATGATCCCGACGTTGGCACCATCGGTGGCGGCCTCCGGACCCAGGTCCAGATCGTCGTCGTCATCATCGTCATCGTCATGGCTGGCGACGGCCGTGCCGGCCTTGGACCGAGACGGACGCAGGCCGGCCGTCTTGGCCTCTTCGAGTTCGGCCTTGGAACGGCGTGGCCGGGACAGGACGGCTTCGACGAGTTGCTTGTCGAGGGGATCGGCGGACATGGACTTACCTCCGGGGACTGGCGAGCAGTCGGGTCTCTTCGCGCCGTCGGTCCAGTGACCGCCGTGCTTCGTTGATCAGGCGTCGTTCGTTCATCAATCGGTCGATCGCGTCTCGATCGCCCGCTCGTTCCGCCTCGCCCTGGGCGGCCTCGTTGTAGTCGCTGCGTTCGCGCAACTGGTCATCCTCGAGCTCGAGGAGCAGCCGGGTGACCTGGTAGTGAAGATCGCCCGCATCGAGCGAGCGTGGATCGGGGCCCGGCTTGGCATATAACGCTCGAGCGAGCGCTGCCGTTTCCTCGTCGACCGCCAGCAGCAGCGCCGCGCCATCGAACGGCGGGTGGACCCCCTGATCGTCGGACTCGCGCTGGAACACGATCGCCCGGAACAGTTCGCGCGCGACCGTGCTGGGCAACTGGTCCGGCCCCAGCTCCTCGGTCACCCGAAGTTGCTGGTCCGGGACCAGTAGCAGCAGGCGCAGGAGTTCACTCTCGACCGGAGTGACCGCTCGCAGGATGTCGTTGATCGGCAGCGCGTCGGGCGAGGACAGGATGGCCTCCGCGCTGATCCGGCTCTGCGCGTCGGTGGCCGCTCCCCCACTCCCAGAACCTCGCTGTCCGGCGGTCAGCGGGTTGCGGGCGGGCCGCTCCAGGACCTGGCGCAACGTGCGTTCCTCGACCCCTGAGACCTGGCGGACCTCGCCCAACGCCTCCGCCTGGCGCAGCGGATCGGCGATGTCGCGGATCGATGGCATCACGGCCTCCACGAATCCGATCCGGCCGGCCGCGGTCTTGAGGTCGAACCGCGCCGCGTGATAGCCGATGAGGTACTCGACCAGTGGCTTGGCCCTGGCGACCGACGCCGCCCAGACATCGGGCGTCTCGCGGACGACATCGTCGGGATCCTTGCCGTCCGGCAGGCCCACGACGCGCACGTCTTCCAGCTTCACCCCCGAGTCGCCGTGCTGCAGCTGACCGATCAGCCCGGCGATCGCGGTCACGCCCACGGTGCCCGCCTTCTCGCCGGCCGCATCGACGTCGTAGGCGAGCGCGATCCGTGTGGCGTAACGGGTCAAGAGGGCGACCTGACCGGGCGTCAGCGCGGTCCCCAGCGAGGCGACGACATTGTCGAAGCCGGCCTGGTGGGCCATAAGCGCGTCCGTGTAGCCCTCGACGATGACCGCCTGGCCGGACTTGCGGATCGACGACTTGGCCTTGTCGATGAGGTAGAGCGTCCGGCTCTTGTCGAACAACGGCGTCGCCGGGGTATTGAGGTACTTGGGCCCCTCGCCTTCGAGCAGACGGCCGCCCATGCCCACCGCGCTGCCGTTCTGGTCGCGGATCGGGAAGAGGACACGTGCCCGGAACTTGTCATAGACGCCCGAGCGGTTCTGGCGAGGCGAAGCGAGGCCCACCTCGACCAGTTCCTCGGCGCGGATGTCGCGCTTGGCGGCGAGCTGGCGGGTCATCGTGTCCCAGCCACCGGGCGCCCAGCCAAGCTGAAAGGTGTTGATCGTGTCGTCGGTGAACCCTCGGCCGTGGAGGTAGGCAAGAGCGGCTTCGCCCTGCTTCGAACCCGTGAGCACGGCGTGATAGAACGCGATCGCGCTGTCCATGACCGTACGCAGTCGAGCCTTGTGCGCGTCCTCGCGCTTGGTTCGCTCGTCGATCTCCACGCCGGCCTTGGAAGCCAGGGTGCGAAGGGCCTCGGGGAACGTGGCGGAGTCGCGCTGCATCACGAAGCTGAAGATGTCGCCTCCCAGTCCACAACCAAAGCAATGCCATGTCTCGCGGTTCGGGGTGACGACGAACGAGGCTGTCTTCTCGCCGTGGAACGGGCACAGGCCCTTGAGGACGGTGCCCGCCTTCTTGAGCGCCACGGTCTCGCCGACCACGTCCACGACACTCAACTTGCTCTTCACTTCGGCTGCGACGCCGACCGCCAAGCTCACCCTCCAGGTGATCCGCTCGAACCTCCGCCGATCCGACCGGGTCCCGAACATGCTTGTGGGCCTGTCAAGTCTTGACAAGCCCTAGTGACGGCATCTTGCGCCTAAGAACCCCCATTTGTCAATCCTCTTGTCAATACCCCTATGGGGTATTCGCCCCCTAGAGACGGGGGTCCACCGGCTCGCTTTCGAGCGCGAGCAATCCGAATACGCACTCGTGGATCCGCCTAAGTGGCTCGTGGCGAGTGAACCGTTCGAGGCCCTCGACGCCGAGGGCGAACTCGCGGTGCGCAAGGCTGCGTTTC
Source organism: Candidatus Limnocylindrales bacterium (assembly GCA_046593725.1). Classification (GTDB taxonomy): domain Bacteria; phylum Chloroflexota; class Limnocylindria; order Limnocylindrales; family CSP1-4; genus SPCO01. Next base: position 15,605 of record JBKJQY010000088.1, on the reverse strand, counting down.
CCTGCGAGACCGCGCTGCCGCAACCGCTCCAGATGCTCCGGCAACGTGTACTCGGGGCCGTAGATGATCCGAAGATACTCCGGTCCACGGCACTTGACTGCGGGTTGGACCGGGCGCTTCTGCCCACGCGCTGGGATGAAGTCCAGCGGCTTGACGACCATCCCCTCCCCGCCATGAGACGTCAGGTCCTCCCACCATGCCACCCCGGCAGCAGCATCGGCCGTATCCATCAAGTCGATGACCCGGTATGGCGTAGCAAGCAGGAGTCCATCGTCGTGGCGGCAGATCGCGGCGAACGTTTCCATGTGCCAGACGTGGTCGCGATCGGTGTGCGTCCGACCCTCGGAGGCGAGGAGATGAAAGGGCGCGAGTCGAAGATCGTCGATCGAGTCGACAGGCCAGCTGTAGCGCGAGTAGGCCTTGACGTAGCGATCAACGAGGCCCTGCCGCGTGCGCATTCGATCGGCCAGCGCGCTCGTATCGACGTCGCGCTCCGCAGTCGCGTCCAAGGTCTGGATGACCGCTGCCAGTGCCGTCCGCGCGGCGACACCGGTCGGGGCGTATTGGGTCCGGATCAGCTCGTGTGCCTTGGCGGACCAAGGCATGAGTTCGGCGTCGATCAGGATCCAGTCGGTGGCGAGGTCATCCCACGTTCCCGCAGCATCCATCGCCGAACGGACGCGGGCCAGGACCGCCGTCTCGATGCCCACTTCGAAAAACCGACGCCCTGTGCGCGTGAAGCTCGTCCCCGCGCTGCCGTCGGTCACACCAAATCGCTCCCTGGCAACGTCCGCGTCCCGGCACACGACCAGCACCGCCCTGGAGCCCATGTGCTTCTCTTCGATCACGACGCGCGGTATTCGTCCGGAAGTAGGCGAAGGCGTCGGCGGGGTGCTCCAACAAGCCCGGCTCTCCGCTCGTCTTCGATGGCGACATCGTCGGCGGCAGGTAGATCAGCCGGCGCGGATCGACCGCGAAACGGCTCATGACCTCGATCGCTGCGGCGGCGTTCTCTTCACGGATCGTGACAGCGGACGTGTGTGGATACGACCTGGATTCTTGTGGAGCAGGAAGCCGAGGTCGGTTGCAGGGGGCCGAGTAAGCGTGATGGTCAGGAGCAAGGACCCATCCTAGGGGTCAGTCACTCGTCACGCGTATGTGCCCCCCCGCAGGACCTGGTTCAAAAACGCTTGCTCTCCGCGAGATCGACGATTCGGACTCGTGGTGTACCGGCAAGAGCCGCCATGGCCTGCGGCGAGCGCCACATCGACTCGAGTGCCGACTGGAACGCTTCTGCCTCAGCTTGACCGTCGAACAGCAAGTCCACCACGACGTAGTTCGGGTCGTCGACCGTCCGGTAGATCTGGTAGCTCCGGACGCCGGACGCCTCACGATGGACGGGATCGCTATCGAAGGCCCGCTTCCAGGACTCGTAGTCGTTGACGGGGTGCTCGAGCTGGACGACTGGCACGGGTCTCCTCCTCGCAATCACAGTAGATACAGTGACACTGCATCAATGCAGCGATACTATGCCCACATGAGTGGACCCGTCAACCGATCCCCGGCGCCCGACTTTGCACGGCGGCGAGCGCGTGCTGTAATGACCCGCGGACGCGTGCTCGAATCCGCCCGGGTCCTGTTCGGGGATCGGGGCTACGTCGCCACATCGATCACATCGATCGCCGAGCTCGCCGACCTGTCTCCCGAGACGATCTACTCGACCTTCGGTACGAAGCGCGCCATCCTCGCGGGCCTAATCGACATCATGATCTCGGGTGACGTCGACGCGCCACCCGTCCTCCAGCAGGCATGGGTTCAAGCCCTTCGGGCGGAACCAGACCCGCACCGACGGGCACGGTTGCTGGCGGCGGCCGGCCGGGCGATCCTGGAGCGACGCCACGAAGTCGACGAGATCGTCCGAGGCGCCGCGGCCGCGGATCCCGAGATCGCAGTGCTCCGCGACATGGGGGACGCGCAGCGCCTGGCCGGACAGCGCGAGCTGCTGCAGATCGTCGTGGGCAATCATGGCCTGCGCGAGGGCCTCGACTTCGAGGGCGCCGTGGACAGCCTGTACGCTCTCGGCAGTCCAGACACGTATCGTGCCCTTGTCGTCGACCGACGTTGGACCCCCGAGCGATTCGAGTCCTGGTATGGCGATACGATCGACCGCCTGCTGCTCGGGAAGGACTGACTCAGGAGCCGCGAGGTCCGTCCTCGCCCAGCGCGATCTCGCCGAGCCAGCGGCGGTAGTCGATCGAGACGCGGTCCACGCCCTTGATGTGGAGCTCGTCGGACAGGTCGATCGGTAGCTCCTCGGGGCGCTGCGACTCCACGACGACGCGGTCCTGCTCCAGGATCACCTGCTGGAAGTCGATGAACGACTGGTCGCGGTCCGGGTCCGGGTCGTAGTTGCGCGCGTTCCAGGTGAAGTTGCGCGTCTCCTTCGCGGAGAGCGGGCACGACGCGACGAACAGGACGAAGTGACGGTCGTCCGCGAGCGGCTGGTCGAGGCGGACTGTGAACGGCATCGCGATCGTGTACTGCGACGGCTCGCGCTGAACCCGTTCGCCCGCCTCGGCGTCGCCCTTGAGATCGTTGGTCGGCTCCTCGATCCCGAGGCGGAACCACAGCGTCGTTTCGGTGCGGTAGACGTCATGGTCCGGAATCTCGGGCCGGGACCGGTCGCCAAGGATGCCCTCGTGAACCCAGGCGAAGTGGCTGAAATCGACGAAGTTCTCGACCCGTCGCGCCGCGCTGCTGTGCCAGTCGTACTGCGGGATCTTGATCTTCCGATAGGTGTCGTCGCTCCACTCCGGGAACTCGGGCAGCGGCATCGCCGGCTCGGTTGCCTCGTCGTCGCTGGTCCTGCCCTCGTCGCCGAGGCAGACCCAGATGAGCCCAGCGTGTTCCGCGGCGGCGAACGGCGTGATCCGGGCGCGCCGCGGGATGTTGTCGCCATGGCTGGCCGGGATCCGGGTGCAGAGCCCGTCAGGGTCGTACGTCCAGCCGTGGTAGGCGCAGACGAGATGGTCGTCCTCCACCCAGCCCAGCGAGAGCGCCGTGCCGCGATGCACGCACAGGTCCCGAAAGGCACGCACGGCGCCATCGAGCCTGACGAGCACGATCGGCTCATCGAGGAGCCGCGCCGCGACCGGCCGATCCGCCAGCTCGTCGGCCCACAGGACCGGGTGCCAGAACCATCGCAGCCGGTGGTAGAGCGCCGCCTCGCCCGCCTGATCCAGGACGTTTTCGGTCATGAACGGACGGTACACGCTTTGGTTGTTGGATCGAGCCCCGCGGGCCGAGCATTGCCCAGCCCGGGTCATTTGGCCCCCCAAGGAGGGGGCCATCAGGCCCCAGATGGGTCGTCATGGCCCCTGCCACGACCCGTTCCCTTCCGCGACGCTGACATCAGGCACCAACCACAAGGCAACGCAGGGAAGGAAGAGGGTCATGAACGGACGATTGAAGAAGCTAGGTCTCGTGCTCGCAGTCTTCGGCTTCGCGTTCATCGCGGGCGGCGGCTACGCGCTGTATCGGGTCAACCAGGGCTCCCAGGCCCTCCAGGCGTTCAGCGCCGCGCAGAACGTCACCCTCGCGTACGACGACCAGGGTGTGTTGGGTGGCGCAAACCCCGAAGAAGCCACCGCGATCATGTCGCTCCTCGTCAACGACTGGGGCTACAGCGTCGACAAGAGTGAATTGAATCCGAACGACCCGCTGGTCAACACGTCGGGCGAGTACATGTACCAGATGGCGACGATCGCCTACCACACCCTCAACGCCAAGACCACGGTCGTCCTCACCGAGCCGACCGACTTCAACGGCCAGACCATCGCCGCCGGCACCTACGAGTTCAAGAACGACGGTCGCTACTGGACCGGCTTCAACCGGGCGAACCCGATCGAGGGTGCGGCCCGCGGACAGATCTGGACCGGTACGGCCCACGCGCTCATCGCCGAGCTCGGCGTCGGCAGCGTGACCGCCTCTGCCCTCCAGCTCGGATTGGGCATGGCTGCGATCCTCGCCGGCCTGGGCCTCCTGTTCGTCATCACCGGCCTCGGCCTGGTATGGGCGACGCGAGCCGAGACCGTCAAGGTCAAGGTCCCGGCACTGCAGCCCACGGGCTCGCCTGCCTGACGGACACCACCCGGGTCAACGATCCGGACCACCAACCTCGAACCGGCGAGGGCTCGCAAGGGCCCTCGCCGGTTCGTGATTCCCGCACGGAATGACGCCACCCCGGCGTCAGGGCCGCGCCCGAGCGTCCCTGCGCTGGCGACTGTCGTGGTCACCTGGATCACGGCCATGTGGACCGTCTGACCGGTCAGCCTCCTCGTGCGGCCCGGAGCGCTTTGAGAAGAGCAGTGAGGACATCGTGCCGTTGCTGGGCACGACGAGCCTCGTCGTCCATCATGTCGCGGTTGGCAGCATCGCCGTAGCCAGCGGTGAGTCGGACGTCGCGGCGACGGACCTCGCTGAGCTCCGTGGCACGAGCCTTGAGCAGCGCGCGTTCGAGCGCATCGAATTCATCGTCCGAAGCCAGCTCGACGCGCAGTTCGATCACGCGTGGTCCATCGCTCACGCCCGGATCTCCACACGGTGGAGTCTAGGCCGTGACCAGATCCAGGATCGTGATCTCGATGATCGGGGAGTGGGCCGCCATCAGCGCCGCATCCTGACCATGCCAGGCATTGGCAGACACCCAGTCGGCGATGGACCGCCGCTCCGCCTCACCCGTGACGATCCGCGCCGTCGCAGCCAGGTCCGCCTTGACCGCGCCCTTCAGATGGAAGGTCAGGTTCGGATCGGCCTCCAGGTTGTGGATCCACGCACGGGTGTTGCCCGCGCGTGGCATGCCCGTGATGATCAGGCGCCCGTCGATGTTGTGGAAGACGATCTCGATACGCCGGGGTTCGCCGGTCTTGCGGCCGGTCGTCGTGATGTCGATCGTGTGGCCCGTCGCGAGGGCGGCGCTGATCTGGTCGTTCATGTCGTGTGCGTGCTCCTGTGTGTCGTTGCGTGTACAACCACCATAGCCGGCAGGCTTGCGATTCGCAAGTGTCTGTGTCGGATCGGGGTCGTTGCCCCGGGGGCGACGAATCACGGGTCCAGGCTGACCGATGCGCTCCCCGAGGCGTCCCAGGCCCCGGGCCGTCGCGTGGGGGCGACGAGTGAGGCGGTCACGGCATGCGCTGGGCTAGATCCGACCGCTGAAGCCCGGGTTCGTCGCCCCGGAAGCGACGGACCCTGGCGAGGAGACCCCGGCACGCGGCACGGAACCACGCCGCCCACCCCGTCGTCTCGGGGCCATGACACCACGATCGCTGCTCCTGACGATCACCGTAGCCACCATCCTCGGGGCCTGCTCATCGGGCGCAACACCAAGCGGCCCGCCCAGCACATCCGCTCCCGGCCTTGACGGCCACACATACCTGTCGACCGGTGTTCAGGGCGTGACCCTGGTCCCGGGGACGCGCATCAGCCTCACCTTCAAGGACGGCAACCTGCAGGCGAGCGCGGGCTGCAACTCGATGGGCGGCTCCTACACCCTGACCGGCGACCGCCTCACGACCGCCGGGATGTTCATGACGGAGATGGCCTGCCAGGAGCCGCGGATGCAACAGGATCAGTGGTTCGCCACGTTCATCGCCGGCGTCAAGGTCACGCAGGACGGCAACACGCTCACGCTAGACGACGGCAAAGTCACCACGCTGACCCTCCTCGAGAAGGAGGTTGCAACACCCGATCAACCGATCGAGGGCACGCTCTGGGTGCTGGACGGGATCGTCACCGGCGACTCGGTGTCGTCCGTCCCGCAGGGCGTGACGGCGTCCATCCGGATCGTCGATGGCAACCTGGAGCTGAACGCCGGCTGCAACAAGGGCGGCGGCCCGGTCACGGTGGCGGCAGACGCCCTCACGTTCGGGCCGTTGGTCCTGACCAAGATGGCGTGCGAGGGTCCCGGCGCTGCTGTCGAAGGCGCGATGACGGCAGTCCTGACGGGCACGGTCCCCTACTCGATCGATGCGGACAGCCTCACGCTGGATGCCGGCGCGAACGGCCTCATGTTCAAGACGGCCAACTAGGACTGACCCGGCCACCGATCGCAGCGGCGACGGCCCGCTAGAGCGTCCGGCCGAGGATCTCGAGCAGCATCGCGACGAACTTGGGTTCGTCCGCGTCCATCGCGAAGTGGACGTTCGGTGGCCGTTTGCTCCGACCGCGGAAGTCCGCCACGGTCCGACCCTGCGACAGTTCGCCGCCGGTCTCGATGTCGACCGGGATGAAGTGCGTCGTGATGACGGTCGGGTCGATCACGGCGCACACAGCCAGCGCGTCGTGGACCGGCGCGGCGCCCAGGCGATGCATCGGCTGGGTCGCGTCATAACCGGCGATCCGCTTCTCGATGAAGGTCGCGGTCGCCTCGCCGGCCGGTGTGCCAAGCGCTCGCAGCCGGGCGCAATCCTCGAGCGACACGAGCGCCTCGTGCGTCGCGTCCAGCGGCAGCATCCGGATCGGCCGGCCGCAGTTGACGACGATCCAGGCAGCTTCCGGGTCCAGGAAGATGTTGAATTCGGCCGATGCGGTCGCGTTGCCGTGGTCGTGGGCACCACCCATGATCACCAGCTCCGGGATCCGCTCGATGATCCGCGGTTCCTTGCGCATCGCGGTCGCAACGTTGGTTAGCGGCCCAACGGGCACGAGCGTGATGTCGCCATCGGACGCCATGTAGGTATCGATGAGCCAGTCCACCGCATGACGCTCGCCCTTCGTCGACCGCGACGGCGGCAGGTCCAGGAAGTCGCCGTGGATCTGCCACGCCGGATTGATCTGGTGCGCGTTCGGGCGAACCATCGGTTCGGCCATGCCCTCGTGGACCGGGACACCGGTCAGCCCGATGTGGTCGAACACGCGGAGCGAGTTCTCGGTGCAGTTCGTGAGCGCGGTGTTGCCATTGACCGTGGTCGCGCCGATGAGCTCGATGTCGGGCGAGAGAGCCGCGACCATGAGGGCGACGGCGTCATCCGTGCCAGTGTCGACGTCCAGGATGATCTTCGTCGTCACGGTGTCACCGTCACGACGCCGTGCATGGCGGGATGCACGTTGCACTGGAAGAAATAGGAGCCCGCGGGGATCGGCGGCACCGTGTAGATGATCGCCCGCTTCGTGATGATCTCGCCATCGAACAGGGTCGCGCCACCGCCCTGCCCGGTCTGGATCTTGATGTTGTGCGGCGAGTCGTCTAGGTTGTCGAAGAAGATCGTCGTCGGCCGATCGGCGGTCACCGTCAAGCCGTTCGTGTCAAAGGCGACGTCCTTCGCGACGACGGTCAGGTGCGGGCCAGGGGGCTCCGTCATAGTGGGGCCGGAGGCGGTGCCGCCGGACGCACAGGCGCCAAGGATCGCAGCACACAACATCGCCATGACGAACGAGATCGATCGACGCACGGATCCGAAACCCTCCTCGCCGCGAAGTATGCCGAACGTCGGGCGTGTCAGTCCAACGCGCCCGCACGGAATCGGGCGATGAGGTCGGCGTAGGCCGGCAACCCGCGCTCGTAGCCGATCGCCCAGAACCCGGCGCCGGCCAACCCACGCTCGTTGGCAAGGGCGAGCTTGGGGGTGAGCGTGGCGGGCGAGTCGACATAGACCGCGGCCCAGCCCTGCGCGGGCGAGCCATCGATGGAGTCGGGCGTCGCGCCGTTGGCCGGCGGGATCGCGTAGAACTCGACGATCTCGATCTGGTCGGTCTCCGGCGGGACTGGCGGCGACGCGAGGAAGTCGAGGTGGTCCGCAGGCACCCACGTATCGCCGTCCCCAGCGCGGGCCTCGCCGAGGGCCGGGCCCGCGACAGGCCACGTGACGCCATACAGAGGCAGGCCCAGGATTGTGCGCTCGACCGGGACTCCGAGCGACTCGTACAGGTCCAGCGACCAGACCAGGCCCTGCTCGCTCCCATCACGACGAGCCATCGGGGCTGAGGCGCCCGGATCGCTCGACCCGACCCGATAGTCATAGCCCATCAGGAATACCCGGTCGGCGCCGGCGTCACCGGGGAGTGTCGCGGCCGCGGCCATCGCGGCACCGGTACGGCCGGCCGCGGTCGCCACCGAGACCTGGGCTTTGGGGATCGCGGCGAGCGCAGCCATCCGGAGGCGCTGGACGAAGCTGGCGTAGGCCGGGATGGACTCGAGGTCGAGCTGCTCGATGTCCACGTTGATACCGTCGAGGCCGAGTTCCCCCGCGAGCGCGACGAGGGACGCGATCGTCGCGTCCTGGACCCCCTGCGAGGCGAAGAAGCGGGCGTTGCGCGGCCGGCCGAAGCTGGTGAAGACGAGTTCGACGCGGACCTTGCGGTCATGTGCCTCGCGGATCATCCGCTTCCCCACCGCCCCGGTGATCCGCTTGTAGCCGTCCTGCGTCGTGTCGAGGGAGCCATCGCGGGCGTTGGTCACGGAGAAGAGGAGGAGGGTCGTGAGATCCGTCCTGGCGAGGTGGTCCGCGATCGTGGCGTCCATCTCCCAGTACGGCACGTAGCCGTAGACCTCGTGCTTGGGTGCAGGCCGCGGCGTACCAGACGGTTGGGAGGTGGTGGCCGCGCCGGAACCGTCGCCGGGGTTTCCGCTGCCGGGTACGTCCCCGCCGGGCGAGCGGGTCACCGCCAGGGCCAGGACGGACACCAGGATCGCGACGACACCCAGGCCGATGATCGGGCGTCGGGTCATCCGGGAAGCCTGAGCGAGGTCGTTCGAACGGTCAAACGGGGTGAGCCTGGCGTGGCGTCGCTTCTGTCAGATTCGAACCAGGATGGCCTGTGGCACCCGCGGCCACGTCCGGTCAGAGCGTGGTCAGCGTGGATCCCCGTCAGACGCGGCCGAACCCGTGACAGGAGCGCGTGTCACGACGGATCTGGCAGGCGTCGGTTGACATGGACCGCTGTGGTTGTCATCTGGCGGGGATCGGCGGAGATCGGCGGCAACCGCAATCGGCGCGCTCGCGTCGCGCCCAGACTTACGCGTCGGCGGGGACGGACTCCACAGGCGGCTTCGCGGCACTCGCCGGCGGCAACGGGTCAAGGTCCACGGTACGGACCTGGCGCGTGCGGCCGGCTTCGGTGCGGACGAGGGCTCCGGGGATCACCCCGGTCGTCAGCTTCTCGATGATCGCGGCTTCGCCGGCATAGAGCCCTGCCCCTGAGATCCGGACCCGATCCCCGACCGTGAAGCCGGCCTTGCCGGCGGTGGCGGTTGGATCGATCGTCGCGACGGTCGGTCGAACGTATGTCTCCGGCCCTGCGCCCGGCCGTTGGGTGGGCTTGGTGTCCGTTCGGGCCGGGGGGTAGGTCGTCTTGCGCTTGCGAGTCGCCACAGTGGCTGGAGCCCTCCTTCGCCGCTGCGAGGCGCGCGGCACGGTCAGGATGCTACAACCTGTCGAGCCTGCGCGATAGCGCCAACCCGTTCCTGTACCGTCAGCCCATGACCACCGAGATGGACCCGTTCGACGCCCGAGCGCACGAGATCCTGCGCGGATCGCCGCTCATCGATGGCCACAACGATCTCGCCTACGCGTTGCGTGAGCGGGCGGGCCTGCGCACCTCGAGCGTAGACCTGCGCGAACCGCAACCCGCGTTGGACACGGACATCCCGCGCCTGCGTGCCGGGGCCGTCGGGGGACAGTTCTGGTCCGTCTGGGTGCCGGCCGCCCTGCCCGAGTCGGATGCCGTGCGCCAGTCCCTCGAGCAGATGGACGTCGTCCACGGATTCATCGAGCGCTATCCGGAGACATTCGCGCTGGCGACCGCCGCTGACGACGTGGACTCGGCCTTCGCGGGCGGCCGGATCGCATCGTTCCTGGGCCTCGAGGGCGGCGGGATGATCGGCTCGTCGCTGCCCGCCCTGCGCAATGCGTACGCGCGCGGCATCCGCTACATGACCCTTACGCACTGGCTGACGACCCGCTGGGCGGATGCGGCCACGGACCCGGCCCAGCACGGCGGCCTGACGGCGTTCGGGCGCGAGGTCGTGCGCGAGATGAACCGGCTGGGAATGCTCGTCGACCTGAGCCATGTCTCGCCCGACACGATGAATGCCGCGCTGGACGTCACCGAGGCGCCAGTGATCTTCTCGCACTCGGGGGCGCTCGTTGTGTGCGATCACCCTCGCAACGTGCCGGACGAGATCCTGCAACGAGTTCCGGCGAACGGCGGCGTGGTGATGGCCGTGTTCCTGTCCGGGTTCGTATCGCAGGATGTTCGCGAACACCTGCGTGGTGCGGAGGATGTGGAGGCGGACGAGCCGCTCGCCCGCAACCTGTGGTTGGCCAAGCACCCAGGCCCGGTCGCCACCCTCGCCCAGGTCGCGGATCACATCGACCACCTGCGCGACGTGATGGGCATCGATCACGTTGGCATCGGCAGCGACTTCGACGGCGGCGAGCCGCTGCCTGAAGGCCTCAAGGACGTGTCGTGCTTCCCGGCCCTCATCGGCGAACTGTTGCGCCGCGGCTACTCCGACGACGACGTGCGCAAGGTCGCCGGTGGCAATCTGCTTCGAACGCTGCGCGGAGCCGAGTCCGTCGCCGCACGCCTCAAGGTCGAGCGCCCGCCGTCCGAAGCCACGATCGAGGAGCTCGACGGGGTCGGCTGACCTTGGTGTGGTGACCGAAGACGGTGCTGACCGCGCCGCGGTCCTGTGAAAATCGTGATTGGCACGAGCACCTCGTGAAAGCTTGACGATTGCGACGTTCGATATCGGATCCGGCCGGTGGTCGTGCACGTTCGATTCGATCGCGGTCCCTCCAGGACCGACGCAGGTTCCTTCCAGCACCGGAGCTGAATCACGGCGGCAGGGGGGTCAGATCGGGCCGAAGCGACCAGGATCGAAGGTGCCTGGGATCGTGCCCGGCGCGTCCATGTCCAGGCCGAGCATGAGATCCACGACCAGCCGCGCTGAGCCCGGCCCTGTCGAGATGCCCCACGGACCATGGCCGGCACACACGAACAGTCCGTCGACGCCGGGCACCGCGCCGATCAACGGCCGTCCATCGGCGGATAAGGGACGAGCGCAGGCGCGGACGCCGCGGATCGGGGCGTCCGCAAGGCTGGGCACGAATGACGCGGCTCGCTGCATCAGCGGCTCCATCCACGCGTCCGCGTCGGGCTCCCCTTCCAGGAACGTGGACCCGACCGCGCTGATGCCGGCCGCCGTGATCAGGCTGAAGTCCGACACGTCGGCCTGGCCAAGATGCGACTCGGCACCGATCCGCGCGTCGATCTCGGCCTCCTCCAGCACGTGCCGGGGCGGGTCTGCCAGCTCGGCCTCCACGACCACGCCCCACAGCGGACGGATCGGGCGCCAGCGACCGGTGGGATCGATGACCTCGGGTGTCCAGGGTCCCGCGGCGATCAGCACCTGGTCAGCCGGCACGACCACTCCATCGACCTCGACGCCCACGACCCGACCGGCGCGCACGACCGGCATGGCCGAGCGACCGGTCCGGACGGTCACGCCCCGCCGCTCGGCCACCGTCGCGTACGCATAGGTAGAGGCTGACGGCGGCACGGGATACGCGATCGGAACGCGGCAAGCTACGAGGCCCGGTGCCAACGCCGGTTCGAGGGACGACAGCACCGACTCGGTGACGATCTCGGTCCCGAGACCCGGGAACAGCGCAGGGATGCCCGCGACGCCGCCCGGGTCCTTCGAGACGAAGAGCATCCCGGCCGGCTCGCCGGGCAGCGAGAATCCGGCATCCTCGAGCGACAGCTCACGGTAGAGCGCCACGGTCGCCTTGTAGAGCGGCACCATCGTCGGATCCAGCGGATGCTGGACGACGCCCGAGTTGGCGCCCGACGCCCCAGACGCCAGCCCGACGCGGTCGAACAGCGTCACGGAGGCGCCGGCCTCCGCAAGGAATGCGGCGGCGGCGGTCCCCACGATCCCGCCGCCGATCACGATGACATCCGTCATGGGCACATCATGCCCGATGACGGACGGTGACTACACCTCGGTCAGACCCAGGACATGGCCTTCCGGATCGGCGAAGAGCGCGATGTGGACACCGGGGATAGGGCTGAACTTCGGCATGATCACGGTGCCACCCAGGGACGTCGCCCGCGCGAGCGTGGCATCCACGTCCGCGACGGTGATGTAGCCCGTCACGTGGCCTGGCGAGCCCTCGGGCGCCGAGCCTACGCCCACGCTCGGCCCCGTCACGGCGGGATCCGTCATCCCGTACGCGGTGGGGTTGTTGGTATCGAACACCCAGCCGAACAGCTCGCCGTAGTAGCGCTGGAGTGCCGCCTGGTCCTTGCCAAGGATCTCGATCTGGATCACGCGTGCCTCGGTCATCGGTCCGTCTCCTCTGCGACCCGGGATGCCATCGCCCGAGCCCTTCAGTCCAACGACGAACGAAAAAACCCGAATCGACACTTCCCGGATCCATCTTGGATTCGACACGTCGTGCGATAGTACGGACGTCTCAGGGCCGCCCTGAGGAGCTATGGAGGAGATACGTTGCACAAGTCACTTCGACTGACAGGCCTGCTGACCGGGGTCATCCTGGTAGCCGCGGCCTGCTCGAGCAACGGGGCTTCGACCGCCCCGTCCGTCGCTCCGTCTACGGCCCCATCCGAAGCCGCGTCGACCGCGCCGTCCGAGGCTCCCTCCGTCGAGCCGTCCGTCGACCCGTCGTCGCTTCTCGGCCAGGTCATCAAGGCCGGCGTCATCCGCGTCGCGACGGACCCCAACTACGCGCCATTCTCGTTCCTGAACACCGCCACGAGCAAGTACGAGGGCTTCGACACCGCCACCGCGGAGGAGACCGTCAAGCGCCTCAGCGAGAAGCTCGGCAAGGACATCAAGCTGCAGTGGGAGACCCCGGGTTGGGACCTCATCACCGCTGGCAGCTGGGGTGGTCGATGGGACGTCTCGATCGGCTCCATGAGCGTGACCGTCGGTCGCGCCAAGGTCGTCGACTTCACCGAGCCGTATTACTACGATTCCGGCTCCATCGCCGTCCCGAAGGACTCGCCCGTCAAGTCCGTCTCAGAACTCAACGGCAAGACGTTCTGCGTCGGCACCGCCACCGTGTACGAACAGTGGCTCACCGGCACGCTGGAGATCGTGGACCCGAATATGGTCGCTGCGCCGACCGATCCACAGATCACGGCGCTCCCGACCGACAACGAGTGCGTCCAGGCTGTCCAGGCCGGGCGCACATACGACGCGATCGTCGCGAACGGTAGCGGCCTCGCCGATGCCATCGCCAAGGGCGCCCCCATCCGCATCCTGGAAGGTCCGCCGATCTTCACGGTCTCCGTGGCCTTCGCGCTCGACAAGAGCGGCCCGAACACGACCGCGCTGAAGGCGCTCCTCGACCAGATCGTCACCGACATGCACGCCGATGGCACCCTGAAGGGCTTCTCCAACGAGTGGCTCAAGAAGGACGTCACCACCAAGCCGTAGCCACCGACCTTTCAGGCTGCTACGTTGCGCCCGGACGCTCGTCGTCCGGGCGCAGTCCTATGTCGAGGGGTTCGAGGGCTTGAGGTGAAGCGACCATGCCATTCGCCGGAAATTCACTAGCGAATCGTTCCGCGAACCAACTCCTCGTGACGGAGATCGCCCGATCCCGGACGCAACGCGGCCGGGTCTGGCGGACGAAATTCCTGGTCACGTGGGCGATGATCATCGCCGGGCTCGTCGGCTTCATCGCCATCACGGTCACGGTCGACCCGGCCTTCCTGCGGCAGGTCCTCCCGTTCATCTTGGCGGGCGTCCCGATCACGCTGTTCCTCGCGGTAACCTCGATCTTCTTCGCCACGATCCTCGCCGCGCTTGGCGCGCTCGGTCGGATCTCCGGCAACCCGTACTTCAACGGCATCGCCAGCTTCTACGTCTCGTTCTTCCGCGGGACGCCCCTGCTGCTGCAGATCCTGTTCATCTTCCTGGCCCTGCCCCAGGCGGGCATCGTCCTGCCGGCCATCCCCACCGCGATCGTCGCCCTCAGCCTCAACTACGGCGCGTACATGACCGAGGTCTTCCGGTCTGGCCTGGAAGCCGTCCCGCACGGCCAGATCGAGGCCGCCGAGTCCCTTGGGATGTCGCCGCGGACCACATTCATCCGCATCGTGGCGCCCCAGGCGTTTCGTATCGTGACCCCGGCGATCGGCAACGACTTCATCTCGATGATCAAGGACTCGTCGCTGGCGTCCGTGGTGGGCGTCCAGGAGATCGTCTGGCGCGCACAGGCCGCCGGCCGGCCCACCTTCCAATCGATGCAGACCTTGCTGGTCGCGGCGTTCATCTACTGGGTCCTGACGATCCTCTTCTCGCTGTTCCAGGGTCGCCTCGAGCGACGCATGGCGACAGGCGACCGAAGCCCGAGTCGACGGTCGTGAGCCGCTTCGAGATCGGCACGCTCGACCATGTCATCGATCCGCGCGAGGTCCCAGGTCACCTCGTCAAGCCTGGGGCCTCGCCGATCCTTCGCGCGACGGATATCCACAAGAACTTCGACGACCATCACGTTCTGAAGGGCTGTTCCATGACGGTCTTCCCAGGCGAGACCGTCGCGATCCTGGGCCGGTCTGGATCGGGCAAGAGCACGTTCCTGCGCTGCCTCAACTTCCTCGAGGAGCCGACGGCGGGCCGCGTCGAGATCAACGACGTGTACGTGGAGGCCCAACCACTGCGGCGCCGCTCGCGAGCCGGGGCCGCCGAGATCCGCAAGCTGCGCCTGCATGCGGGGATGGTCTTCCAGGAGTTCAACTTGTTCCCGCACCTGACCGTCCTCGGCAACATCATCGAGGCCCTGGTCCATGTGAAGCAGATGCCGAAGAAGGAGGCCATCGAGCTCGGTGAGGCCAACCTCGCGCGCGTAGGTCTCAGCGACAAGCGCGACGAGTACCCGTCCCGGCTGTCCGGGGGCCAGCGCCAGCGCGTGGCGATCGCTCGAGCGCTCTCGATGGAACCAGATGTCCTGCTGTTCGATGAGCCCACCAGCGCGCTGGATCCGTCGCTCGTCGGCGAGGTCCTCAAGGTCATGGAGACCTTGGCCCACGAGGGCCGCACCATGATCGTGGTCACCCACGAGATGGCGTTCGCGCGCGAGGCGGCTGACCGCGTGTACTTCATGGACGATGGCGAATTCGTGGAGATCGGCCCGCCGGAACAGGTCTTCACGAACCCGTCAGACGAGCGGACCCGGACCTTCCTGGCGCGGTTCCTGCGCGAGTTGACTTGAGGCTCGGCTGACGCCGACGCGGCAGGGAGCGATCGGCTGGCGACTGACGCCCAGCGCCCGGCACGAAGACTCCTGGGCGTGATGTCTATCGGCGGCATCAAATGGGCGTAAGCGTGTGAATGGCAAGGTCTGGCGCGACCCTTGATGCGGCCTCGGCCATGAAACGATCGTTTGGTGATGAGCATGTCCGCCTCCGTCAGCACGGCCGACGCCAGGATCAACGCGTCGGGCCTTCGGAGGGATGTCAGCGCTCGGATCCTGGCCGCTTCACGCACGACGACAAAGGTCGTATCGACGACGACCATCCCGTCAAAGTGGCGCAGGAAGCCCTCCGCGTTGGCACAGCCGCGGCGCCGC
>JBKJQY010000056.1:0-6739 GCA_046593725.1 Candidatus Limnocylindrales bacterium | reverse complement strand
CTTGAGCGTGGATCTGGTCCGCGATAGCCGCCTGAACTGACTCGAGCAGGCCTGAAGACAGTCCAACACGACCCAGGTGGCTATCTGGCAGAAACCGTGGGGTCGGCCGGGGTCGGGTCGGGCCGGGGCGCTGAGCCGCTCGCGCGTCGAACCGCGCTCCAGACCGCGCACGTGCCCGGTGACCATTCCAGCGAACGGCCGGGCGCCCGACTGACGAACCGTGCACCTGGTGCACAGAACGGCCGGCGATGGACGGTCTCGTTCGCGATCCTGAGCGCCACGTGACCTGAACGGCTATGGGCCGGGCCTCGCTCGCCCGAATGGGCACCCAGCGCACAGAGCGCGCCAGAGCGGCGAGTGGGCCGCGCGATCCGCGCGATCCACGCGGCGCGCGAGCAAACCGGCCCGCCCCCGGCCCGCCCCCAACCCCGCCGCGCGTTAGCGGCTCTTGCCGCCGCCGAACAGCGTCCCGAAGATGCCCCGGATGAGGTCCTGGCCCACACGCGACGTTACGACCCTGCCGCCGGTCCGGAGTGCGGAGTCGATCGAGCGCTGACGAGCGCGATCCGAGTCAGCGTGCGCCTTCGCCTGGGCCTTGCGCTCGCGCTCGGCGGCCTTCTGAGCCGCGGCGATCTCCCTGGCCTGACGGGTGATCTCGCGCTGCTGCTGCGCCGGGGTCATCGTGTTCATGCCGGCGGCCGTGGTGGGATCCACGCCGGCCCGCATCGCGGCAGCCGCGCCGGCACTCGCCGCAGCCGCTCGTGCCGCGACGAGCCGACCGTTGATGATCTCGTAGGCACTCTCCCGATCCACCGTGGCGCCATATCGGGTCGCGAACAAGGAACTCGCCACGGCGGCAGCGAAAGCCTCGGGCGAGATCGGCGCCATCAGCGAATCCGGGGCCAGGAGCCGCGTCGCGGCGAGCGGCGTCGGCACCCCTCGTGACGAAAGGACCGTGACGAGCGCCTCGCCCGTACCGAGCGATGTGATCGTCTTCTCGGCGTCGTAGAACTCGGTCGTCGGGAACGTCCGGGCGGTCTTGCGCAGCGCATCCGCGTCGTCCGGCGTGAACGCCCGGAGCGCGTGCTGCACGCGATTGCCCAGCTGGGCGAGCACGGGCCCGGGCACGTCCGTCGGCGCCTGCGTCACGAAGTAGATCCCGACGCCCTTCGACCGGATGAGCCGAGCGGTCCGCTCGACCTGGTCCATAAGCGCCTCGGACGCGTCATCGAACAGCAGATGCGCCTCATCGAAGAAGAAGCACAGCTTGGGCTTGGGCAGGTCGCCCGCTTCCGGCAGGCTCTCATACAACTGGGCGAGCATCCAGAGCATGAACGTGCTGAACAGCCGGGGCTGGTCCATGACGTCCGACAGCTCCAGGACGCTGATGATCCCCTGCCCGTCCGAGGTCGTCCGCAACAGGTCGTCCACGTCGAATTCCGGCTCGCCGAAGAAGATGTCGGCGCCTTCCTGCTCCAGCACGACGATCGAGCGCAAGAGGACGCCGACCGACGCGCTCGACATCCCCCCGTAGTCAGCGAGGATCGGCTTGCCCTCGTCCGACGAGAGGAACTTGAGCG
Organism: Candidatus Limnocylindrales bacterium; assembly: GCA_046593725.1. Classification (GTDB taxonomy): domain Bacteria; phylum Chloroflexota; class Limnocylindria; order Limnocylindrales; family CSP1-4; genus SPCO01. The sequence goes on along the minus strand of JBKJQY010000056.1, from coordinate 5,159 downwards.
TGGCCGCCAGGTCCTTCAGGTCCAGCAGCGGCAGGCTGTTGTCGTCGCAGTACTTGAAGATCAGGGCGAGGATGGAGGTCTGCGTGTCGTTGAGGTTCAGGACCTTGCCCATCAGGAGCGGCCCGAAGGAGTGGACGGTCGCGCGGACCTGGGCGCCCAGCTTCCCGGACAGGGACAGGAACTCCACGGGGTGGCCGGACGCCTGGAAGTCCCAGGCCAGCGACGTCACGCGCTCCTGAAGCTTCGCGTTCGTCGCATCCCCGGGAGCGGCGAGACCGGTCAGATCGCCCTTGATGTCCGCCACGAACACCGGGACACCCGCCTTGGAGAGCTGCCCCGCCAGCAGCTGCAGGGTCTTGGTCTTGCCGGTCCCGGTGGCCCCGGCGATGAGGCCGTGGCGGTTCATCATGGACAGCGCCACCTGAACCCGGGCGTCGTTGAAGACCTCGCCGTCGTGCATCGGGCTGCCGATCACGAGACCCGGCTCGGAGAGCGCGTAGCCGGCGGTCATCGCCGCGCGAAATGCCTGATCCATGGCTCCTCCGGGACGCAGCGACAGGTGATCTTCTGGGGTGGCAAGGGTATCATCGGCCTTTCCAAGGACAGACCGTCACATGACATCGAGGAGGCTCTTCGATGAAGCTCGAGGAAGTCGAAGGGATCGGACCGATGCGCATCAAGGGCGTCGGATCCGAGTACTCGGACCTGCTGGAAATGGCCGGCGTTGACTCCCCGGCCGCGCTCGCCCAGCGCAACGCCGCCAACCTGGCGACGACGTTTGAAGAGGTCGTGGCCGCCCGACCGGGCACCGTCCGACGCATCCCGACGGAGGCCGAAGTCGCAGGCTGGATCGCCGAGGCGAAGGCCCTTCCCAAGGTCGTCGACCACTGAAGGAGACCCGGATGGGTGGCTTCAAGGAGTTCCTGACCAAGTCGAACGCCCTGGCGCTGGCCATCGGCGTCATCATCGGCGCCTCGCTCGGCAGCGTCGTCAACACGCTCGTCAACGCGATCATCATGCCGCCCATCGGCTGGGTCCTCGGTGGCGTCGACTTCGCGGCGATCAAGACCGATCTGGGTCTGGACGCCACCGGCAAGATGGTCTCGATCGGCTGGGGCCTGTCCATCAACGCCATGATCGTGTTCGCTGTCGTGATGCTGGTGGTCTACGTCATCAGCAAGGTCTTCATCAAGGAGGCGCCGCCGGCCGGCCCGTCCGCAGAGGAGACCCTTCTGACCGAGATCCGCGACGAACTGCGCAAGCGACCGGGCTGACCGGCGCTCAGGTCCCCGGCTCGTCGCTCGCGCGCGAGTAGCTGCCCAGGACCCGCACCATCGTGGTGACGGCGCGCAGACCGATCAGGGCGGCACGGGTCTCCGGGGCCGCCAGGTCCGCGTCCAGCTCCACCCAGAAGACGTACTCCCAGGCACGCTCCCGGCTAGGCCGCGACTCGAGTTCGCTCATGTTGATGCCGTGGTCGGCAAACACGCGGAGTGCCGCCAGCAGTGTCCCCGGCTCGTTCTCCACGGTCATGACCAGGGTGGTCCGCATCAGCGCGGACGCTTGCTCATGGATGCCCGCTGGGATCGTGGTGCCCGGTGCGCCCAGTACGAGGAAGCGCGTCCGGTTGCCCGGCAGGTCGCCCACCTCGTCGACGAGGATCTCCAGCCCGAATGACGTCGCGGCCCGCGGCGACAGGACGGCGGCCGCGCCACGTTCGCCCCGATCCACGATGGACTTGCCCGCACCCGCCGTGTTGTAGGTGGACAGCAGCTGCCATGGCCGCGTCCGCAGGAACGCCTCGGCCTGGCCGAGCGCCTGGATGTGCGAGTAGACCCGCTCGATGTCGTCCAGGCGCTGCCCTGACAGCGCTGCCAGGCACAGGCGCACTGGCACGACGACCTCGCCGCGGACCTCCAGCGGGTATTCCAGCAGCAGGTCGTAGTTCTCGCGGACCGTGCCGTTCACGACGTTCTCGATGGGGACTACGCCCGCCTCGGCATTTCCCGCCACGACGGCATCGAACACGCGCCGGAACGACGCGTAGCCGACGCGTGTCGCGTCTTCCCCGAAGTAGGCCAGGACGGCATCCTCGGCAAAGGCGCCGGGCTCACCGGCGTAGGCGATGGTCAGTGGGTGGGTCACCTGGCCGAGTCTAGCGAGACCTTGGGCACGGCGCGCTCTCGAGCCTGCCTGAGGACCGAGATCGGCACGTGTTCCCCGTGAACGGTGACGATCTTGACATCGGCGGTCAGATTCGGCCGGTGGCCATGCACGTTCGTCCCGATCGCGATACCTACAGGACCGGCGCACGGCCGCGTGACGCCGGCGCGGCCGGCGACCGCGCCGGGCAGCCTAACGACGGACCTAGCTGTCGAACCAGGACGTCGTGTCGTGGTCGCTCTTGCCCTCGTCGAGATCCGCCCGGCGCTCCCTAGCGGTCCTTGCCGAGACCGGGGCTCCGCCAGACCTGGCGGCAGCGGACGTGGCGGCCTCGGCCGCGGCGCCCGACCAGTGCACCTCGCCGAGCATCGTGTCCAGGGCGGCGATGTATGCCTCTATGCTCGCCGCGATGATGTTCGTGCTGCTGGCCTCGCCGCGGTAATCGCCGGAACCGCGATCCCCTTCGCCGCTGGGCGGAGCGATCCGGACGACCACGGCTCCCACCGCGTCCGGGCCTTCACCGAGCGCATGGATGTCGTAGGCGAGCAGGCGCGGGTGACCGCCCAGGATCGCGACCAGGGCCTTGTCGACCGCGGCGTACAGCGCATCGATGGGGCCGTTGCCCTGCGCAGACGCGCGCCATTGCCGCTCCCCGGCCGACAGGACGACCGCCCCGCGGCTCTGGCTGTTGCTGCCGGACGTCACGGTCCAGCGCGTCAGGTGCAGCGCGTTCGTCTGCCCGCTCATGGCTGGGACCTCCGTGGGACCGCCGAGACCCCGCCGGACTTGGCCGGGGTCTGGGCCGTGAAGTGGCGTTCATCGCGCCGTCGCAACTCGGCGCCGGACGTCCAGATCGCGTACTCGAGCGAATCCGCCAGGGCGCCGGCACTCGCCGCGATGATGTTGGTGTCGCTGCCCATCGTGGACCAGGTCTTGCCGCCGGCGGCGGAATCGATGACGACCCGGGTCCGCGCCGCGGTGGCTGCTCCACCGTCCAGGATGCGCACCTTGTAGTCGATCAGGTGGACGTCGTCGATGCCCGGGTAGAACGCTCCAAGCGCCTTGCGCAGGGCGGCGTCCAGCGCGTTGACCGGCCCGTTCCCGTCGGCCGCGGTGTGCAGGATCTCGCCATCCACCTCGACCTTGACGGTCGCTTCGGCCAGTAGCTCGCGACCGTCGCGCTGTTCCACGATGCAGGTGTAGTCCACGACACGGAACGGCGCGACGTAGTCCTTGGCGTGGCGCCGGATGAGGAGCTCGAAGCTGGCTTCGGCCCCCTCGAAGGCGAGCCCTTCGGACTCGAGCTGCTTGATGAGCTTCGAGAGTTCGCGTGGATCCACGCCGTCGAGCCGATGGCCGAGTTGCTCGGCGCGGAGGGCGGTGTTGGCGCGGCCGCCAAGCTCTGAGACCACCAGCCGGCCGGTGTTGCCGACGAGTCTGGGATCGACGTGCTGGTAGCTGCGCTCCACCTTGGCCACCGCCGCGCCGTGGACGCCACCCTTGTGCGCGAACGCCGAGCGCCCGACATAGGCCTGGTAGTCGTTCGGGTTGACGTTGGCGATCTCCGCGACCGAACGGGACAGCTCCGTGAGGCCCTCCAGGTGGCCGCCGCCGGCCGGTACGAGCGTGTGCGGCGTCTTGAGCGCCAGGTTGGCCAGGATCGAGACCATGTTCGCGTTGCCGGCCCGCTCGCCGTAGCCGTTGATCGTGGCCTGCACGTGGCGGATGCCCGCCGCCACGGCGGCCATCGAGTTCGCGACGGCCATCTCGGCATCGTTGTGGGTGTGGATGCCCCAGGTGACCGGCGGCGCATCCGGATCGCCCTCCAGCGAGGTCCGGACGTCGCCGATGACGGCCGTGAGCTCATCGGTGAGGGTGCCACCGTTCGTGTCGCACAGAACCAGCGTCCGGGCACCGGCCTGGCGGGCCGCCCGCAGCGTCGCGAGCGCGTAGTCGCGATCCGCCTTGTAGCCGTCGAAGAAGTGCTCGGCGTCGTACACGGCGTCGCGGCCGCGATCCACGACGAACCCGACGGAGTCCGCGATCATGTCCAGGTTTTCCGCCGGCGTGGCGCCCAGGACCTCGATGACGTGGAGCAGCCAGCTCTTGCCGAAGATGGTCACGACCGGCGTCTCGGCGGCCACCAGCTCGCGCAGGTTGGGGTCGTCGCCGGGCTTGTTGGCGCGATGTCTGGTGGACCCGAACGCCGCCAGCTTGGCGCCCTCCCAGCGGATGTTCCGCGCCGCGGCGAAGAACTCGATGTCCTTGGGGTTGGAGCCGGGCCAGCCGCCCTCGATGAACGGCATCCCGAACTCGTCGAGCATCCGCGCGATGCGCAGCTTGTCGGCGAGCGACAGGGTGATGTTCTCGCCCTGCGTCCCATCGCGCAGGGTCGTGTCGTACAGGATGACCGGCTGATCGGTCATGCCCCCACCCCGGCGCGGGCGCCAAGCGCGTCGATGACGGCGGTCGCGAAGGCGGTCGTGCCCACGACGACCAGGCCGTCGGTGCCGTCACGGGCATCGGCGAGGTCACCCGTCCGCCAGCCCAGGTCCAGCGTGGCGCTGACCGCGGCTTCGACGGCCGCAGCGGCGTCCTCGTGTCCCAACGACAGGCGGAGCAGCATCGCCGCGGACAGGATCGTGCCGATCGGGTTGGCCCGGTCCTCGCCGGCGATGTCGGGCGCAGATCCATGGATGGGCTCGTACAGCCCGAACGTCCCGTGGGCCGTCCGACGCGTGCCCAGCGATGCGGACGGCAGCATGCCAAGGCTTCCGGCGAGCACCGCCGCCTCGTCCGAGAGGATGTCGCCGAACAGGTTCTCGGTGACGATGACATCGAAGGCCGACGGCTGGCGGACCAGCAGCATCGCGCACGAATCCACGAGCTGGTGGGTCATCGTGACGGCGGGATGCGCAGCGGCGACCTCATTTGCGACGGTCCGCCACAGGCGTGAGGTCGCGAGCACGTTGGCCTTGTCGACGGACGTGACATGG
>JBKJQY010000055.1:0-9699 GCA_046593725.1 Candidatus Limnocylindrales bacterium | reverse complement strand
CGCGATGACCACAGCCCTGGACCGGGCGATCTCGGACTACCTGACGTACCTGACCGTGGAACGCGGCCTGTCGGACGCCACGGTCCGCGCCTACCGAGGCGATCTCGGCGATTTCGCGGACGCGCGTGGGTCGGCTGGCCGCTGGGCGACCACGCCTGAGTCAGCCGTGGACTACCTGGCGGCGCGAACGCGTCGGGGCCGGCCGGGGGACCCGGGACTCGCGCCGTCCAGCCTGCGACGACGTGCGGCGGTGCTGAAGGGCTTCTATCGGTTCGCCTATGGCGAGGGCCTCATCGAGCGGGACATCGCCGCGCATGTCCAGCTGCCGAAGCCGCAGCGCCTGCTTCCCGAGACGCTGACCGTGGCCGAGACCGAACGGCTCCTGGAAGCGGCCGGCGGAGACGATGCGGATGAGCCGGACCACGACCGCCGGGTGCGGTCACGGGCGCTGGTCGAGTTGCTGTATGCCGCGGGCCTGCGCGTCACCGAGGCCCTCCGCCTCGACCGCGACGATCTGTCGATGGACGGCGGATTCGCGCGGGTCATCGGCAAGGGCGACAAGGAACGGTTGGTCCCGGTGGGGGACGTCGCCCTGGACTACATGGCCGCGTGGATCGCCGGCCCCCGAGTCGCATTCCTCGCCAGGGACCACGTCCAACCGATCCGGGGTGGCCCGCTGTTCGTGAGCGACCGCGGGCGCCGCCTCGCGCGGCAACAGGCGTGGGCTGCCGTCAAGGCCGCCGCCAGGCTGGCCGGCCTGAGCGATCGGATCAGCCCGCACACGCTCAGGCACTCGTTCGCGACCCACCTGCTGGAGGGCGGGGCGGACCTGCGGATCGTCCAGGAGTTGCTCGGGCATGCCAGTATCTCAACCACACAGCTCTACACCCACGTTACCGGCGAGCGGATCCGCGATGTCTACCGCCGGGCCCATCCGCGCGCATAGCGAGGGAGCACACCCATGAGTTACGCCGACGGGCTGCTGTCCAGCGGTGAGCGGATCACCCATCGAGCCAAGCAACACTGGGTCATCTTCGTATGGGGCGCTCGCTGGACGATCCTCGCGGTGGTCCTGGCCACGCTCCTGCTGTGGCTCAGCTCCATCATGGGCACCGACGGGATCGTCGGCTCGCTCAGATCCCTGCTCGGCTGGGTCATCATCGCCATGTACATCGGCGGCCTGGCGGTCTTTGGCTGGACGGCACTGCGCTACGTGAACCAGGAGTACGTCCTGACCAACCGGCGCGTCCTGCAGGTAGGCGGCGTACTCAACCGGACTGCCGCGGACAGCTCGCTCGAGAAGATCAACGACGCCGTGCTCAGCCAGTCCGTCTTCGGGCGGATGTTCGACTTCGGTGACCTCAAGGTGCTGACGGCGGCCGAGACCGGCATCGAGAGCTTCCGCATGATCAAGGGTCCGATCACGTTCAAGAAGAAGATGCTCGACGCCAAGCACGAGTTCGAGCTGGACATGGAACGGGCGGGCTTGCCGCCCGCGCCGCCGATCCGCGACACGGCGATGACGCCGGCGCAGGCCGCCCCGATCGTGGCCGCCCCGGCGGCCGCAGCCGCAGCCACGAGCGACGATCTGGACGAGACCAAGGCCGTGAACACGGAACTGAGCCCGGACGAGGTGACCCGCACGCTCAACAACCTGGCCGACCTGCGCGACCGTGGCGCGATCACGACCGATGAATACGAGGCCAAGAAGGCGGACCTGCTCAGTCGGCTGTAGCCGTCGGTGCGGACGCGCCGGCTCCGCCGGGCTGCCCGGCGCAAGCCCGGCTACGATACGCGGGACCCGCCACACGAGGTTTCCTTGAACCTGGGCCAGCTCATCACGCCGAGCGACTTCATCCTGATCGCCGTCTTCCTGCTCGTCGGCTTCCCTGTGCACGAGTTCTGCCACGCCTTGATGGCATACCGCCTGGGCGATGGGACCGCCAAGATGTTTGGTCGCCTGACCCTCAACCCGGTCGTCCACTTCGACCCGATCGGCGGGCTGTTCCTCATCGTGTCCGTCCTGTCCCACACGGGATTCGTGTTCGGGTGGGCAAAGCCCACGCCGGTCAACCCATCGAACCTGCGGGATCGGCGCAACGGCGAGGTCCTGGTCTCGCTCGCCGGCCCAGCGTCAAACCTCGTCATGGCCTGCGCCATGGCGATCGTGTTCCGCGGTCTGGTCGCGCTCGAAGTGTCCGTCCCGGATCTGGTCTGGGAGGTCCTGTTCTCGTTCGTCCTCTATAACGTCGCCCTCGCGGTGTTCAACTTCATCCCGATCCCGCCACTTGACGGCGCCACGCTGCTCTTCCGCTTCCTCCCACTTCGGTACGCGTGGGAGCTTCGTCCGATCCTGACCCAGTACGGATTCATCGCCCTCATCTTTCTCATCTTCTTCGGCGGACGGTTCGTCGGGAGCGTGATCGGGAATGTCGCGTACTTCCTGGTGGGGCTCTAAGGCGCGCCAGTTCCGAGCGCATCTGCGGGCCAGGGTCCGGCCTCAGGAGCGAGCGGTGCTGGCGGCCTGGACCACACCCACCCAACGGAGCCTGTTCGACACGATGCACATCGCGGATCAGCGTCACGGCCTCGATGTCGTCGCCGCCATGCGCGAGGCGGGCGTGAAGGATCGCGACGCCCTTGTCGCCGGGCTCCTCCACGATGCCGGCAAGGGCCATACGGGTGTCTGGCCGCGAGTGGCCTACTCGCTGGGGCAGGCCTATGGGCCGTGGGTCTGGCGTGGGGTCGGGGTCGTGCCCGGCATGGGTATGAGGCTCCGGCGCCTGCACGAGCACGCGGCGCTCTCTGCCGTGCTCGCCGCCGAGGCCGGATGCTCACCGCGGACCGTGGAACTCATTCGCTACCAGGACGACCCGCGCGACCCGGAGTTCGGGGCGATCCTCCATCGTGCGGATGAAGCCAGCTGATGGACGCCGCTGAGGTCGTCGGCGTCCCGGTCATGGCACCCCGCCTCGCCTCGACGCCGGTCCGGACATCACCCGCCGTGTACTTTGGCGAGGGTCGTCGCCCGGAATCCGCACTGCAGGTCCAGGTCGCCGAGTTCGAAGGGCCGCTCGCCCTGCTCCTGTCACTCATCGAAGCGCGCCAGATGGACGTCCTGACCGTCCCGCTCGGCGGTCTCGCCGAAGCCTACCTGGACGCCCTGGCCACCCTGGACGCGGATCGCCTGGGGAACGTGAGCGCCTTCGTGTCGATCGCCAGCCAACTCATCCTCATCAAGAGCCGCGCGATGCTGCCACGCCGGACGGTCGAAGATCCGACCGCGCTCGTCGACGAGGGTGTCGACCCCGAAGCCGAACTGCGGGCACGCCTCCTGCTCTACCGCGCCCACCGCGATGCCGGCCTGCGCCTGGCGAAGGACGCGCTCCGGAGGATCGGGCTGTTCCGGCGCGAACCCGGGGCGGCGCACGCAGCGGCGATCGCCGGCGCACGACCAGGTGAAGGCCCTACCCTGGACCCCACTCGTCTCGGTCGCGCGTTACTTCGGCTTGCGGTCATCGTGCCGCCGATCGATCTGCCACCCGAGGTCCTGGCCCGGACCATCACGCTCGCCGAACGCGCCGCCATCATCCGCGATGCCCTTCGCGACGCACCCACCGTCGTCCTCCAGGACCTCCTGGCCGGCGTGCGCGACCGGGTCGTGATCGCGATCACCTTCCTGGCGATGCTGGAACTGATGAAACGTCGCGAGATCGTCGTCGAACAGGCCGTGCCGTGGGGACCGATCGTCGCGCGGACGACGACGGCCCAGGAGCGTGCCGCCGCCGGGGCGGGTGACATCGCTGACGACCGGCCGCTCGATGAGACGCTGGAGTCCTTCGCATGACGGATGAGACGCTGCCGCCGATCGAGCTGACGGAAGCCGCACTCGAGGCGCTCCTGTTCGTCGCCGAACGCCCCCTGTCGCGTCGCGAGATCGCGTCCATCGCCGGAACGGACCGTGAGACCGTGGACGGACGACTCGGCGACCTGGAGGTCTCCCTGCGTGAGCGCGGCATTCGGCTCGTGACCGACGGCGATCGCGTTGAGCTCGCGACCGCCACCGACGGCGGCGCGCTCGTCGCGCGTTATATCGGGGCGGACGCGGTCCGGCTGTCCAACGCATCCCTTGAGACGCTCGCGATCGTCGCGTACCGCCAGCCCGTGACGAAGTCCGCCATCGAGCGCATCCGCGGCGTCGACTCCGACTACACCATCCGGACGCTGCTCCACCGCCGCTTCGTCGTGGAGCTGGGACGATCAGAGGCCCCCGGTCGGCCGTTCCTGTACGGGACCGGCTTCGAATTCCTGGAGCGGTTCGGGCTGACCAGTCTCGAGGAGCTGCCGCCGCTGGACGTCGAAGTCGCCGTGCGCCTGGCCGAAGAGGGTGGCGAGCTCGTCACCGAGCCGATGTTTGCCCAGGAGACGGACTGATGGCCCCGGAACGGTTGCAGAAGGTCATCGCGGGGTCCGGCGTGGCGTCGCGGCGACAGGCGGAGGTCCTGATCGCCAACGGTCGGGTCACCGTGGACGGCAAGGTCGCGACGACCGGCACCCTGGTTGACGGCGCCAAGGCGATCATCGCGGTGGACGGCCGGGTCATCGGGGCGACGACCCAACGGACCTATCTGCTGCTGCACAAGCCGGCAGGCGTGACCTCCACGGTCCGCGACCGGCACGCCGAGCGGACCGTGCTGGACTACCTGCCCACGGCGCTCGTGCCCGAAGGCGCCCGGCTCTTTCCGGTCGGTCGGCTGGATCTCGACTCGGAGGGACTCCTCGTCCTCACCAACGACGGCGAATGGTCGGAACGAGTGCTGCACCCGCGCTACGGCGTGGAGCGCGAGTACGCGATCGGCCTGCGCGGGCGACTGAACGGCGGCCAGGTGGATGCGCTCAAGGCGGGCATCCAGCTCGAGGAAGGCCTCGCGACGCTGGGCGGGCTGCGCTCCATGACCGAGACCGAGGTAGGCCGCCTGGCCGAGCTGCTTCGTCCGGCGCCGGACGACTTCGCCTGGTATCGGGCCACGCTCGCGCAGGGCTGGAAGCGCCAGTTGCGCCGGATGTTCGGGGCGGTCGGGGCGCCCATCGACCGTCTGGTCCGGGTCCGGATCGGCCCCGTCCGTATCGATGGGCTGGCGACCGGCCGGGTTCGGTCGCTGAAGGCCCCCGAGGTCCGTGGCCTCGGGTCGGGTGGGGGCTCGTCGCGGGAACGCCCGAAGGCGCCGCCGGCATGAACGCGTCGCACGGCCGGCTCGTGGTCGCCCTGGATGGCCCGGGATCCTCCGGCAAGAGCAGTGTCGGCGCTGCCGCGGCGCTCGCCTGCGGTTACCGGTTCTGCGACACCGGCCTGCTGTATCGGGCGGTCACCTGGCTGGCCCTGGCGCGCGAGCTGTCGGCGTCGTACCCGCATGCGGTCCGCGGCCTGGTGGATGAGGTGGAGCTGGCGCCGGACGAACAAGGCCGGCTCGCCCGGGTCATGGTGGACGGCACGGACCACACGGACGATGTCCGCGGCCCCGGCGTGGATTCGGCCGTTTCTGCGATCTCGGCCATCCCGGAACTGCGCCTCGCGCTGCTGGAGCGGCAGCGGGCCCTGGCGGTGACGGGCGGGATCGTCATGGCGGGCCGCGACATCGGCACGGTCGTATTGCCCGATGCGGATCTCAAGCTGTTCCTGGATGCATCGGTCGAGGAGCGGGCGCGCCGCCGCACGGAAGAGCGCGGGCTGGACCCGAGGAGTGACGAGGCGCAGGCCATCCTGGCGGCTCTTCGCAAGCGCGACCAGCTCGATTCGACGCGACCGGTGGCACCCCTTCGGCCTGCTATGGACGCACGGATCCTCTCGACGGACGGCAACACCTTCGAAAACACGGTCGATGCCGTCGTCGGCGCCATCCGTGATGCCGAGGCGCGAGCGTGAGCGCCCAGGGCGCGAGCGGGCCGACGACGACCCGGGAGCCCGCCCCGGCCCCGACGGCCCCGGAACGGCTCGAACACTCGATCACGCCGCTCATCCGGGCCAGCACGCTCGGGGGGCGTTTCTTCGCCCGTGGCCTGACCCGGGTCACGATCAACGGCGCGCTCGAGGCCATCCCGCGCGAGGGACCGCTCATCCTGGCCAGCAATCACGCGTCCAACCTGGACGTCGTGATCCTGGGTTCGTGGCTGATCCCCGCGATGGGGCGGCGCATCCACTGGATGGGCAAGAAGGAGCTGTTCGCGGTCCCGATCCTCGGTCCGTGGGCGGCGGCGGGTGGCGTGCATCCGGTCGACCGCTCCAGGGCCGATATCGACGCCTTCCGGCTGGCGACCCGGATCCTTGCCGAAGGCGGCGCGTTGTTCGTGTTCCCGGAAGGCACGCGCAGCCTCACCGGCGCGCTCCAGGAGGCTCGAGACGGTGTCTCCGTCCTGGCTCTCAAGAGCGGCGCTCCTGTGGTGCCCATCGGGATCGCCGGCACCTACGACGTGTGGCGAAAGGGTTGGCGCCTGCCGCATCCCGGCAGCCGGGTGACCGCGACGATCGGGGAGCCGTTCGTGCTGGGCGACCTGGTCCCGCCAGGCACGGACAAGCGTGCCGTCAAGACCGTCGCGACGACGATCCTCATGCGCCGGATCGCCGCACTCCTGCCGCCGCCCCTGCGCGGCGCCTACGCCGGCGATGAGGTCGACGCTCCCGACGCCATCTCTCGCGCCGCCTCGCCCGAAGGGTAGGGCAGGGGTCCAGACGGGGACCCCGTGCCATAATCGAGGCGTGAACATGGTCGAAGAGGTCCGCATCGCGAAACGGACGGGCTTCTGTTACGGCGTCCGCGAAGCGATCGACAAGGCCAAGGAGGCCTCGGCCGCCGGCAAGTCCACCCATACCCTCGGACAGGTCGTCCACAACGAGGGGGTCGTGCGTGAACTGCAGGTCCTGGGCATCCAGACCGTCGAGCAGCTCGACGATGTGGACCACGGTGCCGCCGTCGTCATCCGGGCGCACGGCGTCCGTCCGGACGTCCTGGAACGTGCCAACGCGCGCGGTCTCGAGATCATCGATGGCACGTGCACCTGGGTCATCCAGGAGCAGCGTGAGCTGCGCCGGCTCGTCGAAGAGGGCTACACGATCGTCCTGCTGGGCACGCCCAAGCACCCCGAGGTCGTCGGCCTGCTGGGGTTCGCGCCCGACGCGATCGTCGTGGACGAAGAGGACGAATGGGCGGCGGCCATCCCGCGACGCAAGCGGATGGCGCTCATCAGCCAGTCGACGCAGCCGCCCTGGAAGTTCGAGCGCCTGGCGGCGTTCATGGTCTCGCGCGCTCACGAGCTCAAGATCGTCAACACCGTCTGCCCGGTCACGATCCGACGCCAGGAAGACACGATGGAGTTGGCCCGCGAGGTGGACCTGATGGTCGTCGTGGGTGGCCGGTCCAGCGCGAACACCAAGGAACTGACCCGGTTGTGCGAGATCGAGGGCACGCCGGCGATCCAGATCGAGGGCGTCCGCGACCTCACGGACCCCACGGCCTTCGCCGACGTCCGGGTCGTTGGCGTGACCGGCGGGACGTCCACGCCGATCGAGGACCTGCGCGACGTCACCGAGCGGATCCTGGAATTCGCGGGTACGCCAAACGCCCGGTCCCACGCGCATGAGCTGGCTCTGGCCGCGCTGGAGCGCGCCGCCACTCCGGCCGGCCGTACGACGTCCCTGCCGATGACGATCGGCCCGCTCGCTTCCGGCGCCGCCTGAGGTGTCAGGCCCCCGGACCGGGATCCCTGTCGTCGCGATCGTCGGGCGACCCAACGTCGGCAAGAGCACGCTGTTCAACCGGATCGTCGGTGGACGGACCGCGATCGTCGAGGACCGCGCCCGGACGACCCGTGACCGCCTGTACGGCGACGCCGAGTGGAACGGCCGACGCTTCGTCGTCGTGGACACAGGCGGCCTGGAACTGGATCCGGACGATCCGATCGAGGCACGCGTCCAGGACCAGGCCCGGCTGGCCATCCGCGAGGCGGACGTCATCATCTTCGTGGTTGACGCCGCGGTCGGCCTGACCGCCGCAGACGCTGAGGCCGCCGAGATCCTCCGCCGCGCCAGGGCGCCGATCGTGATCGCGGTCAACAAGGCGGACAACGAGCGGCGCGAGCTCGAAGGCGCAGAGTTCTACTCGATGGGCTGGGACGAGCTGTATGCCATCTCCGCGGCGCATGGGCGCGGCACGGGAGACCTGATGGACGCCCTGGTCTGGGCGTTGCCGCCCGAAACGGACGCGGAAGTCGCCCGCAAGGCGCGCGAGGCCGAAGCCGAGGAGTGGGCCGAGGAGGTGGCGGCCGGTCATCTCGTGCCGTACGTGGTGGGCGATCCGGAGGTCGAGGATGCCGAGGCGGACGACGCCGGCGAGCCAGGCTCCCCGGAAGACACCGAAGCGGCGCGCTGGGATGCCGCGATGGCGGCGGAGAAGGACGGCGAGCCGGCCGCGATCGCCTTCGTCGGTCGGCCGAACGTCGGCAAGTCCAGCCTCGTCAACGCGCTCCTCGGCGAGGACCGGGCGATCGTGTCGGATGTGCCCGGGACGACGCGCGATGCCATCGATACGCGACTCGCATGGGGCCGCAGCGAGGTCGTCCTCATCGATACCGCCGGGATCCGTCGGCGTGGCAAGGTCGCGTCCGGTCCGGCCGCCGAGAAATACTCCACGCTCCGGGCGCTCCGGGCGCTGGGGCGCGCGGACGTGGCGGTCCTCGTCATCGATGCCGTGGAGGGTTTGACGGCCCAGGACGCGCACGTCGCCGGGTACGTCGTGGAGGAAGGCAAGGGCCTCGTCCTCGCGGTCAACAAATGGGACCTGCTCGAAGAGAAGACGGACCGCACCTTCGACCAGTACACGACGTGGATCCGCAATGAAGTCCCGTTCCTGGACTTCGCGCCGATCATCTCCATCAGCGCCAAGACCGGCCAGCGCGTCGGTCGCGTGCTGGAGGCGGCCGTCGACATCTGGGGCGAGCGGCGGCGGCGGATCGGGACTGGGGAGCTCAATCGGCTGCTGACGAACGCCACGGACCGGTTCCCGCCACCGATGGTGCGCGGCCGCCGACCCAAGCTGTTCTATGCGACGCAGGCGGCCGTGGCCCCGCCGACGTTCGTGTTCTTCGCATCGGACGCGGCGTCGGTGCACTTCAGCTATCGGCGCTATCTGGAGAACCAGCTGCGTGAGACATTCGGCTTCGATGGGACGCCGATCCGCCTGGTCTTCCGCGACCGGACGTCCGTGAAGCTGCCGCGTCACAAGCGCAACCCAGGCAAGGCCGGCGGACCGAAGGCGAGCCAGTCCAAGGGCAGCAAGCCGAAGGCTGGGGCTTCGGGCGGCGGGTCGGGCGCATCGAAGGCCGGCTCGTCGGGCGCGCGGGCCAAGTCGCCGGATCGGCCCGGCTCGAGCCACTGATGGCCGGGCCGCTCGTCGCGGTCGTTGGAGCTGGGGCGTGGGGGACGACGCTGGCCAAGGTCATCGCCCGGGTCGAGCCCGTGACGCTGCTGTGCCACTCCGAGGCGACCGCAGCCGAGATCCGAGCAACCGGGCGCAACGAGCGGCGGTTGCCGGGCGTGGACCTGCCGAAGGGCGTGATCGCGACGGCGGATCCCGCGGCACTGGCGGAGGCGGTGGATCTCGTGCTCTTTGCGGCGCCATCGGCGCACCTTCGGACCATGGCTGCGGC
>JBKJQY010000038.1:0-18919 GCA_046593725.1 Candidatus Limnocylindrales bacterium | reverse complement strand
GGGTTGTCGAGGACCGCTTCCATGCGATCCGGGTTGGTGACGAAGTACGCCGAGAGATAGCCTCGGTCGAACTGCATCCCCTCGGTGTATTCCTTCTCGAGGCCCAGGCTCTGGCCCTCTTCGACGGTGATGACCCCGTCCTTGCCGACCTTGTCCATGACTTCGGCGATGACCTCGCCGACCTCAGGATCCGCGGCGCTGATGGCCGCGACAGCGGCGATCTGGGCGCGGTTGTCGACCGGGCGGCTCTGCTTGGCGATCTCGGCCACGACGGCCGCGACAGCAGCTTCGATGCCGCGCTTGACGACCATCGGGTTCGCCCCGGCGGTCACGACGCGCAGGCCCTCGGCGACCATCGCCTGGCCGAGCACGGCCGCGGTGGTGGTGCCGTCGCCGGCGACGTCATCCGTCTTGGTGGCGACTTCCTTGAGCAGCTGGGCGCCCATGTTCTCGAACGGGTCCTCGAGCTCGATGTCGCGAGCGATCGTGACGCCGTCGTTGGTGATGGTCGGTGCGCCGAACTTCTTGTCGAGGACGACGTTGCGACCCTTGGGGCCGATCGTCACCTTGACGGCGTCCGCGAGGCGATCGATGCCGCGCTTCAGCGAGCGACGAGCTGTCTCGTCGAAGATCAGTTGCTTAGCCAATCCAGTGTCCCTCCAGGAACGTGTGCAGGTGGAGCGAGGAGACGGCGAGTGGCCGTCAGCCCTCGACGATCGCGAGGATGTCCTTCTGGCTCACGATGAGGAGATCCTCTTCGTCGAGCTTGAATTCGGTCCCGGCGTACTTGGCGTAGAGGACCTTGTCGCCCTTCTTGACATCCATCGACTCGCGCTTGCCGTCTTCCAGCATGCGGCCCGGCCCGGCCGACACGACAGTGCCTTCCTGGGGCTTTTCCTTGACGGTGTCCGGCAGGACGATGCCACTCTTGGTCATCTCCTCGCGCGGGGTTGGCAGGACGACCACGCGGTCGCCCAACGGGCGAAGCTTGGTCGACGTCGCAGCGGCTTTGGCCAACGTGCATTCCTCCTGTGACGGCCAGGACCGGCCGTCGGGCGTGGATCCCGTGACGCGTGACCGGCCGTGGTGGGGCCGGCGGGACGTCGTCCCGAGTACCTTTGGTCGCATTGCGTCGGTCCCGCTCCGACCTGGCCGCCGGGGATCCCGGGCGGTCGGAGTCGTGGGCTTCGCGACGCTTTGGCACTCTCTGGGTGAGAGTGCCAATACAGTAGCGACTGTGCCCTGCGGCTGTCAACTCGGTGTCCTCGGCACGCCGCACCGCGTCGTAACCGTCGCGCCTGCAATGTGAGCCGTTCCCGCCTGGGTCCTACCTGGTCCGATCGACGAACGCAACTGCGTTCAGCGATCGCAGGGCGCCCTGGCGGGCCAGGTGACGCCCGTACTGACCGATCCGGGCGCCGAGGCAAGCGTCGTTCGTCGATCGGTGCTGTGGCGTTCCAGGCACCCACGAGCGGGCGCGCGGTCGACCAGGTCCCGCTCAGTGGGCGATCGTCACCAGGATGTCGTTGCCGTCGCGAACCAGGTTGACGCAGCCGTTGCCGTCGTAGCCGATATACCAGGCAGCGATGCCCTCGGACTCGTCGTACATGATCGCCTGCTTGAGTGCCGGGTAGTCGACCTTGCTATCCCGCTTGCCGCCGAACGTCAGCTCGCCGACGTCGTTGGACAGCGACATCCCGCTGAACCGGACCTGCAGGGCTTGGTCGCCGTCAAGGTCGATGGGCAGGCCGCTGGGCCCGTAGGTGAACGGCGGTTCCGCGGTGGTCAGTTCGCCGCGCGGTGGCCCGGCGGGCGAGAGCGAGCCGTCATCGAAGACGAAGGTCACGAAATCCACATCGGCACTGGTCGAGACCTCCACCGACACGACGCGATCCGATGGCAACAGCCCGTCCTGCGGCTGGACCACACAGGCGACGGCCGATGGCGAGGCCGAAGGCGTCGTCGGGCTGGGCGTCGCACTCGGCGTGGGGCTGGGGACCTCGGACGCCGAGGCGGACGGCGACGGCTCCAGCGACGGGGATGGGCTCGGGGATGCCACCGCGGAGGCACTCGGCGAGGGCGACGCGCCCGGCGTCGAGCCACCGCCACCGAAGATCAGGACGACCGCCACGAGCACGACGACCGCGCCCGCAAGCACGGGGAGCAGGCGCTGCATGGTCGGGTTCATCGAGGCCTCCGGCGTGGGAACGTCCGATCGTATGCCGCCACGAGTGTGCCACCCAGGGCGTCAGCCGTGGTCGCGCGCCGGTCGGCCAGCCACGCCCCGGTCACGCGCACCCATTCGGGCTCGTTGCGCTTGCGTGGGGCGCCGGGTGGCGCGAGGAACGGCGAATCGGTCTCGATCAGCAATTGCTCGTCAGGTACGAGCGTCGCCACCTCGGCTGACGCTTCCTCGCCGACCCGGAAGACGAGCCCGGAGAAGCTGATCGCGAAGCCCAGGTCGATGACGGCCCGCCCGTAGTCCACGGCCCCCGAGAACGAGTGGATGACCGCGGCCGGCCGATCCCCGAACGCCGCGATCCACCGGGCGTCCCCTACCCCCGCCACGACCAGTTCCTCAAGCAAGGCGTCCTGCGCGTCGCGTCGGCCGTCGCCGGACCGGCAGTGCAGGATCGCCGGCTTGCCAGTCTCCAGCGCGAGTGCCAGGTTCCGGCGCAGGTTGATCAGCTGATCCGGGATGGGACTGAAGACCCGGTCGTAGTCGAGGCCGGTCTCCCCGATCGCCACGATCCGCTCGTCCTGCGCCAGCTCCACGATCCGCGCCCAGCCCGCGTCGTCCACCTTGGCCGCGTCATGCGGGTGGACGCCGACACCGACATCGAGCCAGTCGAATCGGTCGACAAGCGCCATCGCGCGCTCACTCGAGGCCACGTTCCAGCCCGGGACGAGGATCCGCTCCACGCCGGCCAGTCGAGCGCCGCCCAGGACCAGGTCCGCATCGCCATCGAAGCGTTCAGCGTTGAGATGGCAGTGGCTGTCGACCAGATTCGCCGGCACGGTCACGCCGGGGCTGGCTCGGCGACGTCAGGATCCGCCTCGAGTTCGATGCGCGGGAAAAGAGGCTCCGGCGCGGTCACTCGCCCGACCTCGGAAGCGTGCGCGCCCCACATGAGCTCATCCGACAGCGACGGCCCGTCGTTGCCGTCCGGACCGTACGGGAAGTCGTAGCCCAGCTGGGTCAGCACGCGCGGGCCGGTACCCGGCATGAACGGGGTCACGGCCAGTCCCACCAGCCGGCAGACCTCGAGGAGGTCGCCCAGCACATCGGCCAACCGCGCGGCCGCATCCCCATCACCTGCCTTGGCCGCCTTGGCGAGGTCCCAGGGCCGCTCGGCATCCACGGTCTTGTTCGCGCCGCCGACGAAGTCCCAGAGTGCGGCCAGGGCGTCGTGCAGCAGGCACGCGTCCACTCGCTCCCCGACGACCCGGAGCGTTTCCGCCCAGCCCTCGGCGAGCGGCGAGACCGCGGCGGCCTGGGGTGCCGGTCGCTCGCCATCGAGATAGCGGTTCGTCATCGACACGATCCGGTTGACCAGGTTCCCGAAGTCATTGGCGAGGTCCGCGTTGTAGCGGCGGACGAACGACTCCCAGGACACCTCCGCGTCCCGGTCGAACGGCACTTCCCGAAGGGACACATAGCGCGTGCCGTCGGACCCGAGGGCCGCCACCATGTCCGCCGGATCGAGGATGTTGCCGCGGCTCTTGCTCATGCGCTCGCCACCGGCGCTCAGCAGCCAGCCGTGGACCCAGACCTGGCGCGGCGCCTCGAGTCCGGCACTCCACAGCATCGCCGGCCAGAAGATCGTGTGGAACCGGGCGATGTCCTTGCCGATGACGTGCAGGTCGGCCGGCCACCAGTGCTCGAAAGCCGCCGGATCGTCGGGGAACCCGGCGCCCGTGATGTAGTTGATGAGCGCGTCGTACCAGACGTAGATGACGCCGGCGTCCGGATCCCACGAGCCATCCTCGCGGAGCGCGCTCTCGCCGTTCTCGGCGATGGGGAACGGGATGCCCCAGCCGCCGGGCGTGCGTTCACGGCTGATCGAGAAGTCCTCCAGGCCGCCCCGGATGAAGCCGAGCATCTCGTTGCGCCGGTAGTCCGGCTGGACGAACTGCGGGTGGTCGGCGAAGTGGCGTTCCAGCCGCTCCTGGTAGGCCGAGAGCCGGAAGAACCAGTTCTTCTCGGTCAGCCATTGGAGCGGTACCTCGGGATGGTTCGGGCAGATCGTGCCGCGCGCCGTCTCCTGGACGTCCGTAGCGTTGCGGAAGCCCTCGTTGGGGCAGTACCAGCCCTCGTACGTCCCGAGGTAGATATCGCCGTTCGCGTGCGCCCGACGGACCATCTCCTGGGCCGCCCGGATGTGATCCGGGTCCGTCGTGCGGATGAATCGGTCCGGGCTGATCGCGAGGGCGTCCTCCGCGACCTTGAACAGGCCCACCTTTTCGTCGACGAATGCGCGGGCCGGTCGGCCCTCGTCCAGGGCGGCCTGGGCGATGTTGATCGAGTGCTCGTCCGTACCGGTCAGGAACCGCGTGTCGTCGCCGAGCATCCGGTGCCAGCGCGCGATGACATCCGCGCCGATGACCTCGTACAGCGTGTGGAGGCCGGGCTTGCTGTTCGCATACGCGATCGCGGTGGTCAGGTAGTAGCGCGGTCGGTCCGTCATTGGAGGCCGATGGTAGCAGCGGCTGATGGGGACACGCGGCTCACGATGGACTGGGGACACGCTCCAGGGCCGCCACCAGTTCGTCGACGCGGATCGGCTTCGAGACATAATCGTCCATCCCGGCCGCCAGGCAGGCCTCGCGATCCTCGGCCATGGCGTTGGCCGTCATCGCGACGATGCGCACCGGGCGATCCGGCCACGTGGCGCGGATGCGACGCGTGGCCTCCAGCCCATCTAGCTCCGGCATCTGGACGTCCATGAGCACGACGTCGAAGGACTCGCGCTCCAGCGCCGCGATCGCCTGCAGGCCGTCGTCCGCCACGGTCGCCGCGTAGCCCATCCGCTCCAGCAGGCGCAGGGTGAGCTTCTGGTTCACTGCGTTGTCCTCGGCCAGCAGGATGCGTAACGGGTGGGCCTGACCCAGGGAGGCGTCCAGAGCCGGCCGTTCCGGCGAGCGCGCCAACGTGGCCGCCGTGCCTCCAGACAGGACATTGACGAGGGCATCGTGCAGCGATGACGGCTTGACCGGTTTGGTAAGGCTGCCCACGACCGGCGCGTCGGGCGGCATCCGTTCCCCGACGGACGACAGGATCAGGACCGGGACGGCCTTGGTCCCGGTCGCGTCACAGATCGCCGACGCCAGGTCCAGTCCGTCCATCCCGGGCATCCGCAGGTCGCTCAGCACGACATCGAACGGGGCCCCTGGCCGCACGAGCGTCATCGCCCCCGGCCCATCGGCGGCCTCGCTCACCGTCATCCCCCAGCGTCCCAGTTGCGCCACCAGGATGTGCCGGTTCGTGGCGTTGTCATCGACGACGAGGACGCGCTTGCCGGTCAGGTCCGAGTCCGCCCGTGCCGCCGTCGCCGAAGCCTCGTCCGGCGCGCCCGCTACGACGATCCGTAGTTCGAACCGACTCCCGTCCCCGGGGACCCCGCTACTCGAGGCGGTCAACCCACCACCCATCGCCTCGGCCAAACGTCGACTGATGACCAGGCCAAGACCCGTGCCGCCGAACCGGCGCGAGATGCTCGCATCCGCCTGGCTGAAGCTCTGGAAGAGCCGATCCATCCGATCCGCCGGGATGCCGATACCCGTGTCACGGACCTGGACCAGGACCTCGTGGGCTGCGCCGATATCGGCGACCGTGACCGGTCGGGCGGTCACGTGCAACTCCACCTCGCCGGTCTCGGTGAACTTGACCGCATTCGACAGCAGGTTCAGGACGATCTGGCGGAACCGACCGGAGTCTCCGACGATCCGGCGCGGCACGGCATCGTCCACCTGGTAGGCGAGTTCGATCCCCTTCCGGGTTGCCGTGGGTGCTAGCACGTCCAGAGCACTCTCGACGGCCCGACGCAGCTCGAAGGGCTCGGTCTCCAGATCGACGTGACCGGCCTCGATCTTCGAGAAGTCGAGGATGTCGTTGATGATCGTGAGGAGCGCATCGCCACTCGACTGGATCGTCTCCGCGTAATCGCGCTGTTCGTCCGACAGTGGCGTGTCGAGCAACAGCCCGCTCATGCCGATGATCGCGTTCATCGGCGTTCGGATCTCGTGACTCATCGCCGCCAGGAACGAACTCTTGGCGCTGTTGGCGGCATCCGCCTCACGCCGAGCTGCCTGCAGCTCGGTGATGTCGTGGTAGATGGCGTAGAAACCGGTATGGTCACCATCGGCGAGGAGGGGCACCATCACGATCTCGACGTCCACCTCCCCGCGATCCTTTCGGAATCGGCGACTGATCCGCATGGCCCGACCCGTCTCGAGGGCATCGCGCGCGACATCATCCCCTTCGGCCCGCATCTCGTCGGAGCCCATGACCAGTTGATCGATCCTGCGGCCGAGAGCCTCCTCCGGGGCATACCCGAAGAGTCGTTCGGCGGCCGGGTTCCAGCCGGTGACCATCTCGTCACGGTCCATCGTCACGACGGCCGCCGGACTGATCGCCACGAGCGACTCGAAGTACGACTTCTGGCGGCGGATCTCGGCCGCAGCCTCCGCCTGGTCGGTAACATCGACGAAGAAGCCGAGGACGTATTCAGGCTCGCCCTGCGTATCACGGACGAGTGTGTTGTCGTCTCTGACCCACACCGTCCGACCGTCCGCGGAGACGATCCGGTATTCGCCGGACGCGCGATCCGACTCACCGTGCAGGTAGCCCTCGTAAATATCGATCGTCGCCTGGTCGTCCGAGCTCACGATGCCGCTGACCACGGCAAGATCCTCGGCGAGTACGTCCCCGAAGAACCCCTCTACCAGCCACTGTTCGGCCGGATACCCGAACATCGCCTCGATCGGTGGGCTGACGTATAGAAACGGTGCACCAATCGGGTCGCCTGGCGCTTGCATGTAGACCGCGAGCGGCAGTTCCTCCACCAGTCGACGGAACCGCAGCTCGGCTCCCCGCTGCGCGTCGAGCGCGGCCGACAGCTCGACGGTCCGATCCTCGACCCGACGCTCCAGCGTGGCCACGTCGTCGCGCAACTGCGCGGTCATCGGATCGAACGTCCGCGTCAGCTCGCCCAGCTCGTCGTCCGAGGTCACGGTGGCGATACCCGTGACGATCGGGGTGCATAGGCTGGATCGGTGGACAAGACGAGGGCGCCTCGCGTCAAGACGATCGCCAGCTTGTCGGTCGCCGGATCGCCGGTACTGCCTGTCGACCTCGAGGGGACTTTCGCCGAGCTCCAGAGGCCGGGCGCCGCGCTCGAACACGCCGCGAGCAGGACGACGAGCGCGGCGGGGCCAGACGCGTGGCAAATCCATCGGGTTGCCTGGCCGGGGCCCCGCGTCCACCGCCGTGGGCGGCGGGGCAGACCTGGTGTCAGACGCGTCCGACCATCTCGCCGGAGCCGTCGCGGGACGAAGGAGCCGCCTGACACCCGCGGACCATACATCACCCGCGGCGGAGGGTCATCGCCCACGACCCCCCAGGTGCGGGTCAGCGGAGCGATTCCTCCAGCGCCTTCGCAGGCATCAGTGCCGGAAGTGGCGGATCCCCGTCACGAGCATCGCGGCATCGGCGGCATCGGCGGCGGCCACGAGCTCCCCGTCACGGATCGAGCCGCCCGGCTGCACGAATGCCGCCACACCTGCGGCGAGGCACACATCGAGCGCGTCCGTGAACGGGAAGAACGCATCCGACGCACAGGCCGCCCCGACGAGTGCGGCCTCGCCGGCGTGCGTGCGGGCCTGGTCGACGGCAGCGCGAGCCGCGTTGACCCGGGACGTCTGGCCGGAGCCCATGCCGATAAGGCGACCGTCGCGGACGAGGACGATGGCGTTCGAGATGACGCCGCGGACCAGGCGCCAGGCGAGGTCCAGGTCGCGTCGTTCGGCGTCGCTGGGTTCGCGTCGGGTGACCACGGTCCAGGCTGCCGGGTCGTCCGGCGTGGTGTCCGGGGCCGTCACTAGGACCGCGCCGCCGGCGCTTCGGATGGACCCGAGCGGATCGGGCGACGGGACGGCGCCGTCATCGGCACCTAGCAGGCGGTCCACCACGAGTCGCAGGTTGGGCTTGCGAGCGAGGATCTCGAGCGCTTCGGGTTCGAAGCTGGGGGCGACGACGACCTCCAGGAAGATCGCGCTGAGCGCCTCGGCCGTGGCCGCGTCCACCGGCCGCGTCAGGGCCACTACACCACCGAATGCCGAGACCGGATCGCCCGCGAGCGCCGCCTCCCACGCCTCTAGGAGCGTCGGTCGTTCCGCGGCGCCGCACGGGTTGGTGTGCTTGACGATGACGCAACCAGGGCCGCGCAACGCTCGCCCCAGCGCCGCTGCGGCCGAAGCATCCAGAACGTTGTTGTACGAAAGGGCCTTGCCCTGCAGCGGTGGCTCACCGGTCGCGAAGGGGCCGTCGTCCGGGCGGCTCCCCGGTCGGCGGTAGCGGGCCGCGGACTGGTGCGGATTCTCGCCGTAGCGCAGGCCCTCCACCTTCTCCAGCGCGACGGTCAGGCTGGCGGGATACGGATCCGCGGCGCCGGGCAGGCCCGGTTCTTCCGGCAGCGGCACACCGGCGGCGGCCATCTGTGCCGGCAGCACATCGGCGATGCGCGCGTCGTAGGTGGCGGTGTGCCGGAAGGCTTCGATGGCGAGCGCAGACCGCAGACCGGCCCCCACCCCACCCTCGTCGGCGATAGCGACGAGCACGGCCCCGTACCGGTCGGGTGTCGTCACGATCGCCACGTTCGCATGGTTCTTGGCGGCTGCCCGGACCATCGACGGCCCACCGATGTCGATCTCCTCCACCAGCTCGTCGAGGGAGATCCCCGGACGCTCTGCCGCGGCGGCGAACGGGTAGAGGTTCACGACGACGAGCTCGAATGGGGCGATCGCGGCCTCGATGAGCTGGTGCCGGTGTGCCTCGAGCCGCCGGTCGGCCAGGATGCCACCGTGGACGCGTGGGTGAAGGGTCTTCACCCGACCGTCCAGCATCTCGGGGAAGCCCGTGACAGCAGCGACGTCCGTGACCGGCAGTCCGGCCTCGCGCAGGGTCCGCGCCGTACCACCGGTGGAGACGAGTTCGAAGCCGGCCGCGACGAGACCTTCGGCGAACGACACGAGGCCCGCCTTGTCCGAAACGGACAGGAGGGCGCGACGCGGTCGCGGGATGACAACATCGGCGCGGGCGACATCCAGCGTCACATGCCGACCGCCGGGCGTGACCGACAGCGCGCCGGCGAGGAGCGCCGCAACCGCGCGCGGGTACAGCCGATGCTCCACGGCCTGGATCCGCGCGTGGAGCGTCGCCACGTCGTCGCCCACCAGGATCTCGACCGACTCCTGGGCCACGATCGGGCCACCGTCGAGCGTGGCGTCCACGAGATGGACGGTGCAGCCCGTGACCTTCGCGCCGTGGGCGAGGGCGTCCGCGACGGCGTGGCCGCCCGGGAATGCCGGGAGCAACGACGGGTGCGTGTTCAGGATGCGACCGGCGAACGCGGCGAGGACGTGGGGGCCCACGATCCGCATGTAGCCCGCCAGCGCGATCGCATCCGGCCTGACGGCCGCAAGTGTCTCGGCGAGGGTCGCGTCATCGCCGCGCGGGACGAGCGCCGTGTCGATACCCAGCTCCGCCGCCCAGTCGAGTGCGGGGCAGGCCCGGTCCGCGAAGACCAGCACGATCCTGCCGCCGAGCTCCCCCCGACCTGCGGCCGCCGCGATCGCCCGCAGGTTGGAGCCGCCCCCGGACACGCCGACCGCGATGCGGCCGCTCACCGCGGGTACCCCTCCAGGACCGCCTCCTGGTATCGGGCGCCGTCGATCGACGCCGCCTCGACGACCTCGCCGACGACGACCGTCTCGATGTCGTGAGCCTCGAAGCCTTCGATCGCCGGGGCCACCGCCGCAGGCGGCACGACGGCGATCATCCCTAGCCCGCCGTTGAACGTGGATCGCAACTCCAGCTCGTCGAGGCCACCGAGCGCCCCGAACAGCCGCATGACCGAGGGCATCGGCCAGCGCCCCGGGTCCAGGCGGGCGGCCAGGTCCGCCGGGAGGGCCCGCGGCGCGTTACCGGGAAGGCCGCCGCCGGTGATATGGGCCAGGCCGTGCAGGTCATGACCGGCACCAACGAGCGCCTCGCGCACCGCCAGGATCGCTCGTGCGTAGATGCGCGATGGGGTCAGGAGGACCTCACCCAGGGTCGCCAGCGCGAACTGCGGCTCGCCGGCGAGCGCCTCGGCTGCGGGTCCGTCGCCAAGCGTCCGGCGGAGTCGGGCCTGATACGGCTCGGCGATGTCCAGGTCCCAGCTCGAGAGCAGCGACCGGACGAGGGAGTAGCCGTTGGCGTGCAGCCCGGACGAGGCCAGGCCCAGGATGGCGTCGCCCGCGCGCGCCGCGGATCCATCGATGACGCGCGAGCGCTCGACGACGCCGATGGCCGTCCCCGCCATGTCGTAGGCGGACGGATCCATCAGACCCGGGTGCTCGGCGGTCTCGCCCCCGACCAGGGCGCACCCGGCCTCTCGACAGCCCGTGGCCACGCCGCCGACCAGCTCTGCCACGGCCAGCGGATCCAGCCGCCCCACGGCGATGTAGTCAAGGAAGGCGAGCGGTTCCGCGCCGGTGCACACGACATCGTCCGCGCACATCGCGACGAGGTCGATGCCGATGGTGTCGAACCGACCCACCTGGGCGGCGATGGCGGTCTTGGTGCCGACGCCGTCGCTCGAGGCGATGAGCAGCGGTTCGCGATACCCGACCGGAATGGCGAATGCACCGCCGAAGCCACCCAGGCCGCCAACGACCTCGGGCCGATGGGTCGAGGCGACGTGGCCTTTCATGAGCTCCACGGCACGCTCGCCGGCCTCCACGTCCACGCCGGCTGCCCGATAGGCGGCCCGCCCCTCAGCCACCGGCCGTCACCGGCTCTTCCAGCATGAGCTTGCGGCTCGCCACGTCGTACGGGACGGGTTCCGGGTAGTGCCCGTCAAAGCAGGCGAAGCAGAACTGTTCATAGGGCAGGTCCAGGGCCGCGAGGACGCCGCGGATCGACAGGTAGCCCAACGAGTCGGCCCCGATGAACTCGCGGATCTCGGCCTCGGTGTGGGTCGCCGCGATGAGTTCGGTCTCGACTGACGTATCGATGCCGTAGAAGCATGGGTTGTAGATGGGCGGCGCGCTGATCCGGACATGGACCTCGCGCGCGCCTGCCTTGCGCAGCAGGTCGACGATCCGCTTCGTCGTGGTCCCACGCACGATCGAGTCGTCGACGACGACCAGGCGCTGGCCGTTGACGACCTCGCGCAGCGGGTTCAGCTTGATCGTCACGCCGCGATGACGCAGCCCGGCCGAGGGCTGGATGAACGTGCGGCCGGCGTAGCGATTGCGGTACATCCCCTCGCGGTACGGTAGCCCGGAGGCCTCGGCGTACCCGGCTGCGGCCGGGGCGCCCGTGTCGGGGACGGGCATGACGAGGTCGCCGTCGATCGGATGCTCGCCGGCCAGTTGCATCCCCATCCGTCGGCGGACCTCGTAGAGGTTGCGACCCTCCATGTACGAGTCCGGACGGGCGAAGTAGATGAGCTCGAAGACGCACAGGGCCGGGTTTGCCTCGGCATAGCGGACCGAGCGGGGCGCCTGGCCAGGCTCCAGGATGACCAGCTCGCCCGGTTCGACGTCACGAACGAACTCGGCGCCGACGATGTCGAGACCCGCCGTCTCCGATGACAGGCACCAGCCGGTCGAGGCGTCGTCGCCCGTCCACAGGCCATCGTCCGGCCCGCCGGACCACGCGGTCCCGGGCATCCGGCCCAGGACGAGCGGCCGGAAGCCATGGGGATCGCGGACGCCGATGACCCGCTTCTCATCGAGGATGACGAGGCTGAACGCGCCACGGACCCGCGGCAGCACCTTGATGAGTGCCTCGACGGTGTCCGCGGCTGGCTCATCGGCGAGGAGGGCGGTGAGGAGTTCGGTGTCCGTGCTGGCGGGCAGGCGGGCGCGGCCACCTTCGAGTTGCGTCAACAGCTCGCGCGTGTTGACGAGGTTGCCGTTGTGGCCGATCGCGATGGCCCGGCGCGGGCCCAGGCGATACGTGGGCTGGGCGTTCTCCCAGACCGTGGAACCGGTCGTGGAGTAACGGCAATGGGCGATCGCAAGGCGCCCGCGCAGGCTTGGGATGCGTCGCTCGTCGAGGACGGTGCTGATCATCCCGAGGTCCTTGTAGAGCATCAGCTGCTCGCCGTCACTGACCGCCAGTCCGGCCGATTCCTGGCCGCGATGCTGAAGTGCGAAGAGTCCGAGTGCCGCGATCGACGCCGCGTCCGTCGCGCCGCCTTCCGGCAGGACCGCCGCGAAGACGCCACACATGTCAGGCCACCTCAGCTGTGGTCGCGGCCGGCTCGATCGGGGCGTGCGGCGTGTCCCAGCCGAGCGCGCGATCGAGGCCGTGCATCCACGCATGGTTGAGGTCCGCCACGCGGACATCGATGGCATCGGCGATCCGGCTCCCGCGTTCCTCGGCGGCGCCGGTCGCACCGGCGGCGACCAGGTCCACGACCAGTCGGTCCCCCTCCACGTCCCCGAGTCGCTCGTAGGGCAGGCCGTGCTGGCGAGCGAGCAACTCCAGCGCCGGTACGTATCTGGGCCGGGCGGTCACCACGAGCCGTGACGGACCTTCGCCGAACAGGTCCACCGCGGGCGAGTGGCAGACAGGCAGCCGCAGCTTCGCACCCAGCTCGCCCCACATCGCGCCCTCGGCCAGCGCGACCGCAAGTCCGCCACCGGACACATCCTGCACGGACGCTACGAGACCACGCCCGATCGCCTCCCGGATGAACGTCTGGAGGTCGCGCTCGCGCGCCAGGTCCAGCGTGGGCAGGTCGTCCTCCAGGGCGGCGCCGGCCATGGCCGCATAGGCCGAACCGGCGAGGCCCGGCGAGGTCTCGCCGACGAGCACCACCACGTCGCCGGTCTCAACGAAGGCGGGCCCGACGAGCGTCGCGATGTCGTCGATCAGGCCGACCACGCCGATCTCGGCGGTGGGAGCGATGGGGCCGGTGGGTGACTCGTTGTACAGGGACACGTTGCCCCCGGTGACCGGCAGGCCGAGCGCGAGGCACGCATCGGCCAGGCCGCGGACACCTTCCGTGAGCTGCCAGAACGCGGCCGGTCTGGTGGGATCGCCGTAGTTGAGGCAATTCGTTACGCCAAGCGGCCGTGCCCCCGTGATCGACACGTTGCGGGTCGCCTCGGCGACGCTCATCGCGGCCCCGAGCCACGGATCCACGATGCCCACGGCCTGGTTGCCGTCCGTCGTCGCCACGAGCCCCTTGGTCGTGCCCTTGACCCGCAGGACGGCCGCCCCGTGACCGGGTCCGGCCACGGTGTCCACGCCCACTGTCGAGTCGTACTGGGTGAAGACGCTGTGACGCGACGACAGGTTGGCCGAACCCAGCAGGGCCACCAGGACGGCACCCGGGTCCATGCCACGTTCCGGGATGCAGTCCGTCATCTCGTCGCCGACGCCGGGCACAGGTGCGACCCGGGTGTGTGCGGGCGCCTCCGCTACCCGCTCGTGCACGATGGCATCGCTGGTGAGCGCCGCGGCAGGGACCCGGGCGATCTCCACGGCACCGGCGGCCGGTGCTCCCGACGCATCCAGACCACCGGTGACGATTGCGATATCGCCATCCGCGGTTATTCGCCCGATGATCGCCACGGGCAGGCCCCATCGCTCGCAGACCTCGCGCACCGCCTCCCAGTGATCCGGTCGGACCGCGGCGCACATCCGTTCCTGGGACTCGCTGATCATCACTTCGAACGGCTCAAGACCGGGCTCACGGCGCGGGATGGCGTCGAGGTCCACGAGGATCCCGGTCCCCGCCCGGTCCGCCGTCTCCGAGGTGGCGCAGGTGATCCCGCCGGCGCCCAGGTCCTGCAGACCTTCCACGAGTCCGCGCTCTATGAGCTCCAGGCTCGCCTCGATGAGCAGCTTCTCCGCGAACGGGTCGCCGACCTGCACGGATGGGCGTTTGGACGGGTCGTCATGGGTGAACGTCGCACTCGCGAGCACCGACGCGCCGCCGATCCCGTCCCGACCGGTCGCGGACCCGAAGAGCACGACCAGGTTGCCCGGACCAGGCGCCGCCGCCAGTGTCAGACGACGCTCCTCCATGAGCCCGATGGCCATGACGTTGACGAGCGGGTTGCCCTGATAGCTGGGGTCGAAGACGAGCTCGCCACCGATGGTGGGCACGCCCACGCAGTTGCCGTACCCACCGACGCCCCGGACGATGCCGTCGACTAGGTGCCGTGTCCGGGCGTCTGACGGGTCGCCGAACCGAAGCGCATCGAGGACCCCGATCGGGCGGGCGCCCATCGTGAAGATGTCGCGCAGGATGCCGCCGACGCCGGTCGCGGCACCCTGGTACGGCTCCACCGCGGACGGGTGGTTGTGCGACTCGATCTTGAACGCGACCGCCAGCCCGCCACCGATCGAGATGACGCCGGCGTTCTCACCCGGCCCCGCGACGACGCCTTCACCGGCGGTCGGGAGCGTCCGCAGCAGCGGCTTCGAGCTCTTGTACGAGCAGTGTTCGCTCCACATCACGCTGAACATCGCGAGTTCCAGATCGTTGGGGTCGCGGCCGCCCAGCCGGTCCCGGATCGCCTCGAGCTCGTCATCCGTAACGCCCAGGCGTCGATGGAGCAGTTCGATCCCGGGCTCATCGACGGTGGTCGTTTCGGTCACGGTGGTCATCGTGCGCCTGCCAGTTCGACGTGACTGTGCGCGGCCATCGCTGCACTGTCGACGAACGACCGGATGATCCCGGCGCCGTCGTCAGAGCCCAGGATCGCCTCTGCGGCCCGTTCCGGGTGGGGCATCAACCCCGCGACGTTCCCGGCGGCGTTCATGACCCCCGCGATCGCCCGCAACGATCCGTTGGGATTGCCCGGGTCCGAGGGGCCGGCCGGCTCACCCGCCGCGTCCACATATCGGAACAAGACCTGCCCGTCGCGCTCCAGCTCGTCCAGCGTCGCCTCGTCGGCGAAATAGCAGCCCTCACCGTGCGCGACGGGCATCCGCAGCGGCGTCCCCACGGCTACGCCTCGGGTGAACGGCGTGTCGTCGCGTGTCGTCGCGATGGCGACCTGCCGTCCGGCGAACCGCAGCGACCGGTTGCGCAGCAGGGCGCCCGGAACGAGTCCGGCTTCGGCAAGGACCTGGAAGCCGTTGCAGATCCCCAGGACCATGCCGCCGTCCGCGGCGAAGGCGGTCACTGCCCGCATGACCGGGCTAAACCGGGCGATGACGCCGGCGCGGACGTAGTCGCCATACGCGAAGCCGCCGGGCAGGACGACCGCTGCGACCCCGTCAAGGGTCGCCTGCTCGTGCCACAGGACGACTGGCTCGGCGCCGGCGATCGAGAGGGCATGGACCGTGTCACGGTCGCAGTTGCTCCCCGGGAAGACGACGACGCCGATCCGGACCGGCATGTCAGTCCGCACCGGACGCGATGGACGACGTGGCGCCCAGCGGCTCCACCGCGTACGCCTCGATCAGCGGGTTTGACAACAGCTCGGAAGCGAGTCGGTCCGCGGTGGCGAGGGCGGTGTTCGCATCGTCGGCATCCACGCTCAACTCCACCCGTCGCCCGACCCGGACCTGGCTGACGCCGGTGATCCCGAGATGGCCGAGGCTGCCCTCGACGGCCCGCCCCTGCGGATCCAGGATGCCCGGCTTGGGTGTGACGTTGATCGCGAAGCGGTACTGACTCATCGGGCGACGACGTCCTCATCGAGGTAGCGCTGAAAGGTGCATCCGGTGATGCGTTCGTAGGCTTCGACATAGCGATCGCGGACACCGATCACGACGTCGGGCGGGAGCTCCGGACCGGGTGCGGTCTTGTCCCAGTCCTGCGCCTCCAGCCAGTCTCGAAGGAATTGCTTGTCGAAGCTCGCTTGCGCGCGGCCAGGCCCATAGTCCTTCGCATCCCAGAACCGCGACGAATCCGGCGTCAGGACTTCGTCGATGAGCAGCAGCTCGCCCGTGTCGTGAGCGACACCGAATTCGAACTTCGTATCGGCAAGCATGATCCCGGCCCGCTCGGTCACGGCCGAAGCGTAGCCATACAGCCGCAGGGCGACATCACGGACACGCTCGGCAAGCTCGTCGCCGATCACGGCGACCATGGCCGCGAAGTCGATATTCTCGTCGTGACTCCCCTGGTCCGCCTTCGTGGACGGCGTCAGGATGGGCCCTGGGAGACGGTCGCTCTCGCGCAGGTTCTCTGGGAGCGCGATGCCGCAGATCTCGCCGCTCGCCAGGTACGCCTTCCAGCCGCTGCCGGCGAGGTAGCCACGCACGATCACCTCCACTGGGAGGACCTCCGCGCGACGGCAAAGCATCATCCGGCCACGTAGGCGATCGCGATCCAGGATCGTGGCATCGCGGCTGATCAGGCCGGTGGCAGGATCCAGGACCTCGGTCACGAACCAGCCGTCCGGGACGTCGGCCGGGTCGGTCGAGAGGAGGTGGTTCGGGACGATCCCAGCCGTCTCGGCGAACCACCAGCGCGACAAGCCGGTCAGGATGCGGCCCTTGTCCGGGATCTGGGTCGGCAGGACGACATCGAACGCGCTCATCCGGTCCGAGGCGACCAGCAGCAGGCGATCGTCATCCACGGCGAACAGATCGCGCACCTTGCCGGAGCGGACGAACGCGTCAGCCGGCGGCATGCGGCACCTCGTCGACGACCGCGGAGCCGGCCGTGCTTGCGGTCCCAGCCCGGCGCGCACCCAGCGCATCGCTCAGGCCGTCCAGCCGTGCGATGACCTCGGGAGCGTGGCGCAGGAACGCGGCATCGTCGAAGCACGCATCCAGCGACGCCAGCGAAAGGCGACCCGCGACCGCCGGGTCCACGGCAAGCAGACCGTGCAGCGGCGCACGCTCGTCCGCGGCGCGGATGGCGGCACGCTGGACGATCGCGTAGGCCTCCTCGCGCGACATCCCGGCCTGCTCCACGAGCGCGACGAGGACGCGACTGCTGGCATGCAGGCCCAGGCCGCGCTCGATGTTCTCGCGCATCCGCTCCGAGCGCACGACAAGCCCATCGATCAGCCCGGTCATCTTGACCAGCATGTAGTCAAGCAGGATGGTGGCGTCGGGCAGGATGACCCGCTCCGCACTGCTGTGGCTGATGTCGCGCTCATGCCAGAGCGGCTGGTCCTCCATGGCGGCGTGGGCGTAGCCGCGCAGGAGCCGGGCGAGGCCGGCCATCCGCTCGGACAGGATGGGGTTGCGCTTGTGGGGCATCGCCGAGCTGCCCTTCTGGCCCGCCTTGAAGGGCTCCTGCAGCTCGCCGATCTCGGTGTGCTGGAGGTTGCGGACCTCGGTCGCGAAGCGCTCCAGCGACCCACCGACGATGGCGATCGCGACCAGGAGCGCCGCATGCCGGTCGCGCTGCACGATCTGGGTGCTGACCGCGTCGGCGTGGAGGCCGAGCGACGCGAGGACCTCGGCTTCGATGGACGGATCCAGGTGGCTGTACGTCCCGACCGGTCCCGAGATCTTGCCGGTCCCGATCTCGTCCACGGCCGCCTCGAGCCGGCGCCGGCCGCGATCGAGTTCGAACGCCCAGCCGGCCAGCTTGAGTCCGAGGGTCGTGGGCTCCGCGTGGACCGAATGGGTCCGGCCCATCATCACCGTCTCGGACTCCAGGCGGGCGCGGGCGATGATCGCCACGAGGAGGCGATCGGCATCGTCAAGCAGCCGTCCGCCGGCGGCCTGGAGCTGGAGGGCCAGGCCCGTGTCGACGACGTCGCTGCTGGTCAGACCCAGATGCAGGAACCGGCCCTCGGGCCCGACGGTTTCGGCGACCTGGCTCACGAAGGCGATGACGTCGTGGTCCGTGGTCCGTTCGATCTCGGTGATCCGCTCGACATCCACCCGGGCGCGCGCCTCGAGGGCGGTCAGCGCCTCGTTGGGGATGAGCCCGCGCGCCGCCTGCACGCGGGCGACCGCCAGCTCGACCCGGAGCATCGATCCGAACCGGGCCTCGTCGGACCAGACGGCGCCCATCTCCGGGAGCGTGTAGCGACGGATCATCGAACCCCTCCGTGGCCGATGGCGGAAGTCACCCGGGTCTCGCCGATGTCGTGCCGGCGCTGCCGACCGTCGAAGGCGATCGCGTCGGCGGCGTCGCTGGCCCGGGCCGCGGCACTCGCGAGGTCGCTCCCCTGCCCGACCACGGCCAGGATGCGTCCGCCGGCCGTGCGCCAGGTGCCATCGGCGTCGCGGGTCGTCCCGGCGTGGAACACGAGCGTGCCCGCGGACCCGCCGGCCGGTGCCCCGAGCCCATCGATGCGGTCGCCGCGTCGCGGTTCGTCTGGGTAGCCGGCCGCGGCAAGCACGATCGCCACGGCCGCGCCGGGGAGTGCCGGCAGCATGGTCGTGCCGCGACCCGCGTCGGCGAGCGAGCCGCGCGCGGCAGCCAGCAACAGCGGACCGAGCGCGACGGCCAGCCTCGGCAGGATGGCCTGGGTCTCGGGGTCACCGCATCGCGCGTTGCACTCGAGCAGGACCGGGCCGTCCGCGGTGAGCATCAGGCCGGCGTACAGGGCGCCCCGGAACGGCGTCCCGCGACGGGCCAGTTCGGCGAGGATCGGCTCGTGGATCGTCGTGAGCAACGCCGCCGCCTCGTCATCCGGCAGCTCGTCGACCGGGCTGAAGGCCCGAACACCGGCGGCATGGGCGCCTTCAGCCCGGTCGACGAGCTGCCGGATG
>JBKJQY010000064.1:0-20432 GCA_046593725.1 Candidatus Limnocylindrales bacterium | reverse complement strand
CTGAGACAACCGTTGGCGAGGTGATGCGGATGTCGCTCACACTGCTCGACTGGCGGCGCCGGGTCGCCGCCATCTACGCCGATGTCCGCGCCACCGCCGATCGCGATCCGGCCAGTGCGCTCGCCGCTTATCGCTCCGCGCGCGACGACCTGTTCCGGGTCCATCCCGACTCGCCGTTGGCGCCCGGCGAGCGGCCCGGCTTCCCCGGCCTCACCTACTGGGACCACGATCCGGCGCTGAGGTTAGAGGCGGACGTTGAGCCCGCCGCGCGCCGACCCGCGACCGCATCGAGCCTCTCGGGGACCGCGTTCGCCCTGGAGCGGATCGGTCGTATCCGGCTTCCGGTCGGGGACCTCGAGGTCTACTGGATCGAGGTCTACGGGGGCGGGATCTTCATCCCGTTCCGTGACGGCACGTCGGGCTCGGAGACGTACGGCGCGGGCCGATACCTTCTCGACACGATCAAGGGCGCCGATCTGGGCGGCTCGGGCGACCGCCTCGTCCTCGACTTCAACTACGCGTACCACCCGTCGTGTGCCTACGACCCGCGCTGGGTCTGTCCGCTGGCGCCGCGCGAGAACTGGCTCGAGGTCCCGATCCGGGCCGGCGAGCGACTCGCGGTGCCGTGACGGTCCGACCTGTCGATTCGGGCCATGCCCGTTCGTCGAAGGGATGTGAGCGGCAGATGACCGCGATCGATCACCGATCGGGAGGATCCGAGCCATGTCCAACAACTACCTGCTGGTCTATCACGGCGGTTCGATGCCCGAGAGCCCGGAGGAGGGCGCCAAGGTGATGCAGACCTGGACCGACTGGTTCGGGGCCATCGGGGATGCCCTCGTCGACGGCGGCAACCCGGCTTCGGCCACGAGGAAGATAAGTTCCGATGGCTCCGTGACCGACGACGCCTCGGGGCCGTCGGGCTACTCGATCATCAAGGCCGACTCGCTCGACGCGGCCGTCGCCCTCGCCCAGGGCTGCCCGGTCCTGCAAGGCGGTGCCAGCATCCAGGTGGTGGAGACGTTCGCAGCGATGTGACCCTGTTCGAGGGGTGGCGGCACCAGGACGACCCGCCACCCCTCGACGGCGGCTGACATCGGCCTTCGGCATGGCGGGTCCCGCTCCTGGATCTTCTGGCATCGCGACCTCCTGGCATCCCCCGCGGGCGGTCGACGCGTCCCGTCGTGGCGTGCGGCGTACCGTGTCCCGAAAACCAGCCTGACATCAGATGGAGGCTATGCATGGCGACCGGTACCGGCTCCAGGGACGACCCCTGGGTGCTCCAGACCCCGCCCGGGACGTCCGGCTACACGATGTGGCGTGACGAGGCGGCGGATCCGCCAGTGATCGTGTGCCAGGTGGGCGGCACGCAGCTCAAGTACGACGCGCGGGCCATCGACGACCTGCACGCCATGCTCAAGGCCCATGGCGACTGGATGCCGCTCGGCGGGGCCGACGAGCAGAAGCCGGCGGCCGACGGCACGATCGAGGCTTGGGGACGCTCGGATGACAACCCGGTGGGTGGCTGGTACGGCCTCAAGAGGGGCCTGCGCGGTCGCTTCGGTGTGTACATGCCGCCGCTCCTGGAGGCGCTTGGCCTGGCTGAGGTCACCCACGATGCCAAGAACAACCGGATGCGCGCCCGTTGACGTGATCCGGATCAGCTCCCGCGACGCTTCTCGAGGACGAGCTGGAGGTCCTGGCTGACGCCTGTCGCGAAGCCTGCCTCGCTCAGCGCGAGGTAGTACTCCCACATCCGGATGAACCGGTCGTCGAAGCCGAGCGCGCGGACCGCTTCGCTCTGGGCGAGGAATCTGGTCCGCCACTCCCGAAGGGTCAGGACGTAGCTCGACGCGATGTCGCGCACGCCGGCGATGAGCAGGGAGGTGTCGCGCGTGGCGCGTTCGATGACCGCGAGGGACGGACACAGGCCGCCCGGGAAGATGTACGTCTGGATCCAGTTCGCGCCGCGTCGCTGGGTCTCGTACGTGGCATCGGGGAACGTGATGGACTGGATGCTGGCCTTGCCGCCTGGCCGCAGCGCACGATCGACGGCGTCGAAGTAGGTCGAGAAGTAGTCCGCACCCACCGCCTCGAGCATCTCGATCGAGACGACCGCGTCGTAGGTGCCTTCGATGTCGCGGTAGTCGCGCAACTGCATGTCCACCAGGTGGTCCAGGCCTGCGGCCCGGATGCGCTCGGTCGCGAGGGCGTGCTGCTCCTTCGAGATCGTGATCGAGGTGACCCGGCAGCCCAGCTCTCCCGCGGCGTACAGCGCGAAGCCGCCCCAACCGCTGCCGATCTCCAGGACGTGCTGACCCGGGCGCAGGCCGGCGCCGTCCGCCATCAGGCGGTACTTGGCCCGCTGGGCGTCCGCGAGCGACTGGTCCGGCGCCTCGAAGACGGCGCTCGAATAGGTCATCGTCTCGTCGAGGAACAGCCGGTAGAAGTCGTTGCCCAGGTCGTAGTGGGCGGAGATGTTCTTGCGCGCCTGATCCTTCGTGTTGCGCCGGGCGCGATGCGCGAGGGTCTTCTGGAGTTGGAGCGGGAACCGCCACCAGCCGTCCGCGAGCGCGAGCGACGCCCGGTTGACCGCCGCCCAGCGCAAGAGCGCCGGGAGGTCCGGGCTGGACCACAGGCCGTCCATGTACCCCTCGCCACCGCCGGTCTCGCCGCCGGTGAGCATCCGGGTCAGCGCCGCCGAGTCGTGGATATGGATCTCAGCGCGGAGCTCCGAACCGACATCGCCGAAGGTCTCGCGCGACCCATCGGGCAGCACGACCGTAAGGTGACCGTTCCGGATGCGCTTCGCGCCGGCCAGGGCCGTCCGCCACGCGATCCGGGTCATGAGTCCATCCGCCGGCCCGGCCACGGGCCGGGTGGACAGTCGTTCGCTCATCGAGTCGCCTCCCCATGTCGGTGGAATCGCGCGCCATGCCGCCACAGGCGAAGCGCATGCCAGTGGATCAGCGCGATCGTCTTGTGGGTCACGAACGGGTGACGGACGAGCATCCGCAGGACCGAGCGGTCGGTCATCGGGCGGCGCACCAGGTCCAGGCTCGTGTGCAGGAGCAGGGCGTCGTCCTGGTCCTCGTTGATCGTGATCCGCAGACGGGACGCTTCATCGCGAACGCGAACGGTGTACCGCCCGACCATCTCGATGAATGGCGAGACGTAGAAGTCCTTGTCCATGGACGCGACCAGCTCCGAACCGTCGGCTTCGCGCCGAAGCGTGTAGAGGTGACGCTCGCCGTGGGTATTGTGGACTTCGACGACCACGACTCGAAGGTCGTCGGTCTCGTCTCGGCAGAGGAAGAAGCTTGCCGGATTGAAGGTGTAGCCCAGGATCCGCAGGTTCGTGACCATGGTGATCCGCCACGTCGTCGCGTCCACGCCCTCGGCGCGGTGCAGGTGCGCTCGGAGGTCGCGCGGCAGGTCCGTTCCCGGCGGGTCCAGATGATCGCCGTCGCGCAGGCTCAGGACGTTGGCACGACCGCGGCTGATCAGCCGGATGGACCCGGCGACCTCGTCGAGCTCATCCAGGTCCAGCGCCACGTACCAGACGTCGTGCTCCAGGGCGTACACGAACGGTCGCGCTCGCCGATGGCGGACGACCCCTTCCAGCAGGTGGGACCTCATGCGGCCCGCACGCCCATCTCGGCGACGCCGACGAGTGCCGCAGCCTCGAAGCCGGATCGGCAGCCATCCTCATGGAAGCCGTAGCCAAGGTGTGCCCCGGCGAAGTACGTGCCGCGATGACCCTGCAGGCGACCGATCGCGGCCTGCGCCTCGAGGGAACGGAACGTGTACATGGGGTGGCTGAACTCGCGAGCCAGGATCACCCGATCGTCGCGGACGAGATCGCCCGGATTCACGGTCACGAAGTAGTCGGTCGGGCCCGGCAGCGACTGGAGGCGGTTCATGTGGTACGTCATCGTGACCGTGGCGCCGGGCGGATCGCACGCCGCCTGGTCCACGTTCCAGGACGACCAGGCGGCTCGCCGTGTCGGCATGACGCGCTCGTCCGTGTGCAGGACGACCTGGTTGCGGTTGTACTCGAAGCCGCCGAGCGCCGCGGTCTCCGTGGGGTCCGCGTCGTGCAGCAGCGCAAGCGCATCGTCGGCGTGCGTCGCCACTACCACGGCGTCGAACCTGTGGTGCGTCCCGGCCTGTGTGCGGACCGTCGCACCAGCGCCGTCGCGCGTCACGGTCTGAACGGGATCTCCCGATCGCACGACGTTCGCCGGCAGGGTCGAGAGGAGTCGTGCGACGTATGCGTGCGACCCACCGGCCACGGTTCGCCAAGGCAGCGCCCGTCCGACACCGATGAGGCCGTGGTTGTCCAGGAATCGCAGGAGGGAGTCCACTGGGTAGTCCAGCGTGCGGCCAGGCGCGGTGGACCAGACCGCTGCGGTGATCGGGGTGAGGAAGTGGTCGCGGAACGTTCGTCCGAATCGTCGATCGGCCAGGTACTGACCCAACGTCAGACCGGTCGGGACCGGTGCGTCCAGGACCGCCCGGGCGTCTCGATAGAACCGGGCGATGTCGGGGAACAGGCGCAGGTACGACGGGCGCGCCACGAGGCCGGGCTGCGCAAAGAACCCGCGAGCGCCGCGCGATCCGAACTCCACGCGACATGACCGGCAGGCCGACGCGAATGACATGTCGCTGGGCTGGGTCGCGACGTCGAGCTCCTTGAAGAGCCGCACGAGCCGTGGATAGGTCGGCTCGTTGAAGACGATGAACCCGGTATCGACGTGCACGGGCCCGCCGGGCGTCTCGACCGTGACCGTGGCGACGTGTCCACCGGGTCGTGTCTCACGCTCGTAGAGCACGATGTCATGCCCATCTCGATGCAGCGCGTAGGCCGCCGTCAGGCCGCTGACCCCAGCCCCGACAACGGCAACCCTCATGCGTCGGCCCCGGATGCGGCTGCGGCTGCCCGTTCGTCGAGCGCCGCCTGCATCCCACCGAGGGCGTCTTTGGCGACCTTCTCGAACGAGCCACCCAGGAAGGGCTGCAACAGTCGGAGGACGCCGCCCAGTCGGATGTCCGCCGTGTAGTCGATGGCGGTCCCGGTCGCGGTCCGCTCGAAGCGGATGTCGTCCACGGCCGATACGCCGGACCCTTCGCCGGTGAGGACGACCTGGCGCGTCGGCTTGAAGACCGTGACCCGGTATTCCATCGGCGCGATCCGCCCGCGCATCCGAACTCCCAACTGGTAACGTGCGCCGACCGCCGGAGGTCCCGGCTGGACCGCGACGGACGTCTCGACGCCGGGGTCCCACAGGCTCGAGTTCGAGAAGTCGGCGATGAAGGCGAACGCGTCCTCGATGGGCAGCGTCGTCTCGATCCGCTCATGTAGCCTTGTCATGCGATCGCTCCAGCTCGGGGCCGGTCATCCATCCGCGCATCTTGCACGAAGGGACTCGCGTGGATCTCCAATCGTTGATCGATGACGCACTCGAAGTGACCGTCGTCGGGAGCTTTTCCCGGGTCGGCTATCAGGTCCGTCAACGGATATTCGCATGGGACGCGCCGGCGGATGGGTCTATGACGGGCCGGACCGTCCTCATCACTGGGCCGACATCCGGCCTGGGCCGGGCGGCGGCCGATGCCGTCGCGACGCTCGGGGCGAGGGTCGTGCTCGTCGGGCGGAGCGAGGCCCGGCTGGCGGAGGTCCGCGACGCGCTCGTGGCAGGACATGGCGAAGATCGGTTCCCTGTCGTCGTCGCTGATATGGGCTCGCTCGTGTCGGTCCGGGCGGCCGTCGCGCAAGTCCTCGCGACCGAGCCACACCTGGACGTCCTCATCGACAGCGCCGGCGCCATCTACCCGGAGTTGATCATCGGCCCGGACGGCATCGAGGCGACGCTGGCGATCATGGCGGTTGCGCCGTTCGTGCTCATCGGCGGGCTGCTGCCGCTGCTCGCAGGGACGGGCGACGCGCGGGTCATCTGCGTGACCTCAGGCGGGATGTACTCGCAGGGGATCGACCTTGACGACCTCCAGTGGGCGACCGAACCCTTCTCAGGGCCTCGTGCCTACGCGAAGGTCAAGCGCGTCCAGGTCGGGCTCGTTCGCGAGTGGGCGCGCCGCCTGCGCGAGGCGGGCCGGACCGGCGTACGGGTCAACGCGATGCACCCCGGCTGGACCGACACGCCCGGCCTCGCCGAGCAGCTTCCAGGATTCCATGACGTGATGGGTCCGGTCCTGCGGACGCCGGCCGAGGGCGTGGACACGACCGTCTGGCTCGCGACCGACCCGGACGCGGGCTCTCGCGGTGGGCAGGTGTTCCTGGACCGTCGGCCACGGCCGTTCGATCGGGTGCCGTCGACCCGGCTCAGCGGCGCCGACCGGCGCCGCCTCTGGGACATCGTCGTGGACCTGTCCGGCGGCCCGGATCCCATCACGGGGGTCTGACCGCGGCTCGCCTGGCTGTGACGCGGCCACTGCTTTGGTCCTGGAGGGACCGCGATCGTGTCGAACGTGCACGGCCACCAGCCGGATCCGATATCCAACCTCGATATCGTCTGGCTTCGCGAGGAACTCGTGCCGATCACGGTCCTCACAGGACCGCAGGGCGGTCCGCGGCGAGGTCCATGACGCGCTCGGCCGAGCTCGAGATCGCCGCGAGGCCACCGGCCAGATCATCTGGCGTCGGCCAGCCATAGCCCAGCCGGAAGTGACGGCGAGGCTGGTCGAACCAGTGGCCCGGACCGACGACGGTCCCGTACTCGTCGAGCAGGATCCGGTAGAAGGCGTCAAGGTCGACATCCGCGCCCTCGCGGAACCGCGGGAACCCCACGACCCCGCCGCGCGGCTCGATCCACTCGAACGCCTGCTGGCCGGCCATCCACTCCCGGGTCGTCGCGAGCGCCGCGGCGATCCCGGCCCGGATGACGGCAAGCCGCTCGGTGCGGCGCTCCATCGCCACCTCGGCGATAGCCTCGTCAACGACCGAATTCGTGATGAGGATCTGCTCCTTGGCGGCCAGGAACCGTGCCAGGAGGGCGGCATCCCTGGTGACCAGCCAGCCGATCCGGATCCCTGGCAAGCCGTCCGCCTTCGACAGCGACGACACGCTGATGGCACGATTTGAGAGGCTCGCAGCGATCGGACCAGGCCCACCGAACGTCATCTCCCGATACGTCTCATCGACCAGGAGCCTTGCCTGTGGGTGCGCTTCGACCAGTGCGACGATCGCCTGGATCGTGGCGTCCGGGATGACCTGGCCGGTCGGGTTGTGCGGATTCGTGAGCGACACGAGCTTGGTGCGAGGGGTCAGCAGCGCGGCGATCCGATCCGGATCCACCGCCCAGGCGTCCTCGTAGCGCAGGTCCAGGTAGCTGATGTCCGCCCCGATGGCCCGCGGCGTCTCCAGGTTCGTGGCGTAGTTGGGGCGCGCCACGATGACATGATCGCCGGCCCGCAACAGTGTCGTCGCGATGACGAACAGCGCGGCGGCAGCCCCGGGCGCGACGATCACGTCATCCGGCGTCAGTGCTGCTCCGCCGGCTGCGATCAGGGCTCGCAGTCCAGGCCGGCCAAGGTGATCGCCGTACTGCAGGACGAGATCGTCCAGCTCCACAGCCAGGTCGCGCAATGGCGTGTCGGCGACCGAGCTCTCGGCGAGGTTGAAACGGATCCGGTCATAGCCGAACTGCTCCGGTGATTCGGCCTCGATGGGCATCCGTCGATAGTCCATCCCCGGAGGATACGTGGCCCGACGTAGATGAAGACTTCGTCATGTGCGAAACTACGCACTCGCGCTCAACGCCAGGAGATCCACCGTGTCCGTACCGCTGTACCAGGCCAAGGCCGAGTTCTTCCGCACGCTCGGTCATCCGGCGCGGATCCGCGTGCTGGAGCTGCTGAGCGAGCGAGACCACGCTGTCCATGAATTGCTTGATCGGATCCAGATCGAGCCGAGCAACCTGTCCCAGCAGCTGGCGATCCTGCGACGTGCCGGGCTCGTCGTTCAGCGGCGAGACGCCGGCGAGGTGGTCTACTCGATCAGCGTCGCTGAGGTTCGGGACCTCCTGCTCGCCGCCCGCATCATCCTGCTAGGACTGCTCGCCGACCACGACGAGCTGAAGTCGCAACTCGGTTCCGTAGCGCTGGAGCCACCGCTCGGATGAGCGATGGTCTCGCGTCCACGGCCAGGGGCGGCGCCGATATCGCGCTAGAGACGGTGCTCCGCCGAGCCAGAGCCCTCGCGCCCAGGCGGGCCGACCTTGAAGCCGCTCGACGACAGCCTCGGCGCGACATCGTGGCGGGCGTGACCGTCGCCGTCGTGGCCCTGCCGCTTGCGCTGGCGTTCGGGATCACCTCCGGCCTGGGTGCCGAGGCCGGGTTGGTCACTGCGATCGTGGCAGGCGTCCTCGCGGCCGCATTCGGGGGGAGCAATCTTCAGGTCAGCGGCCCGAC
Source organism: Candidatus Limnocylindrales bacterium (assembly GCA_046593725.1). Lineage (GTDB taxonomy): Bacteria > Chloroflexota > Limnocylindria > Limnocylindrales > CSP1-4 > SPCO01. The sequence goes on along the minus strand of JBKJQY010000064.1, from coordinate 12,002 downwards.
TGGAGCGATGACCGTCGTCCTTGTCCCCATCGTCGCCGAACTCGGCCCGAGTGGCGTGCTGGTCGTCGGGATCCTGGCCGGGGGTCTGCTGGTCGCCCTGGCGTTCGCAGGCGCTGGACGCTACATGCAGTACGTCCCGCTGCCCGTCGTCGAGGGATTCACGGTCGGCATCGCCGTCATCATCGCGCTGCAGCAAGTGCCAGCTGCGCTCGGCGTGGCACCCGCCGGCGGGACCGTCCTGGCTGGTTCCCTCGATGCTGTTCTGAGCTGGGCCGCGACGCCTGTCTTCACGTCCCTTGCCATCGCGGTCGTCGTCGCCGGTTCCATGCTCCTGGCGGCCCGGGTCCGACCGGGTCTGCCGGTCTCGCTCGCGGCCGTGATCCTGGCAACCCTTGTCGTCGCGCTGGCGGGACTTCCGGTGGCGACCATCGGCGCCATCCCGGTCGGCTTGCCCTCTCCGACGCTTCCAGGGCTCGAGGGCTCGCAGGTCAGCAAGCTCCTGCTGCCGGCGATCGCCATCGCGGCATTGGCCGCCCTGGAGAGCCTCATGTCCGCGACAGTGGCTGACGGGATGACCATCGGCGAACGCCACGACTCCGACCGCGAACTGTTCGGGCAGGGTATCGCCAACCTGGTCGTACCGCTGTTCGGCGGGATCCCGGCGACCGCAGCGATCGCCCGGACCGCGGTCAACGTCCGATCCGGAGCGAGGTCCCGGCTGGCCGCCGTGACGCAGTCGCTCGCGCTGCTGCTCGTGGTGCTGGTCGCGGCCCGATGGGTCGCATGGATCCCGCTCGCCGCCCTCGCCGGCGTCCTGATCGCGACCGCGATCCAGATGGTCGAAGTGTCCAGCCTCAGCGCGCTCATACGTTCCACGCGAGGCGATGCCGCCGTCCTCGTGATCACGGCCGTCGCGACGATCGCACTGGACCTCGTCACCGCGGTGATCCTTGGGTTCATCGTCGCCGGTGCGTTCGCCCTTCAGCAGATGGCGCGATCGGCCCGCATCGACGAAGTGTCGCTTGATGACGGCGACCACACCGACGAAGAGCAGTCGCTGATCGACGATCACATCGTCGCCTACCGACTGGAGGGTCCGCTGTTCTTCGGAGCCGCGCACGCGTTTCTCCTGGAGGTGAGCGAGGTGAGCGATGTTCGTGTCGTCGTCCTGCGCCTGTCGCGGGTCGCCTCGCTCGATGCGACCGGGGCTTCGGTGCTTGCGGACACGATCAAGCGGTTGGAGGCGCGCGGCGTGACTGTCCTGCTGTCGGGCGTCCGTCCTGAGCAGGCACGGATCTTCGCTCGACTCGGCGTGTACGACGAGCTGGCGCATGAGCGGCACGTCTTCGAAACGACCCCCGCTGCCATCCAGCACGCTCGCGTCCATGCGGCTCGCGTCGGCCATGAGGCCGCAACTGCCTGACCTTCACCGCGTTGTGACACCATCCACCGATGCCAAACAGCGAACACGCCGGTCTGCCGGCGGATCCGTCCATCCTGGTGGACGTGGATCGGCTGATCGGGGCGTACCACGACATCCGACCGGACCTCGCCGACCCGGCCCAGCGCGTGGCGTTCGGGACCTCGGGCCATCGTGGATCGTCGTTCGATGGCGCCTTCAACGAAGCACACATCGTGGCGATGACCGAGGCGATCTGCCGCTACCGGGCGAGCCAGGGCACCGACGGCCCGCTGTTCGTGGGTCGCGATACGCACGCTCTGTCGGAGCCGGCCTTCCAGACGGCCTTGGGGGTCCTGGTCGCGAACGGCGTGGACCTTCGCGTGGATGCGGCCGACGGATATACGCCCACTCCGGTCGTCTCGCACGCGATCCTGGCCCACAACCGCGGGCGCCGCGAGCACCTCGCCGACGGCATCGTCGTCACCCCGTCCCATAACCCGCCCGAGGACGGGGGCTTCAAATACGACCCGCCCGACGGGGGTCCGGCCGACTCGACCATCACGGGCTGGATCCAGGACGAGGCGAACCGGCTGCTCGGTGCCGGCTGGGACGGGGTCAAGCGGACGGCGTTCCCGGCGGCTCGCGCGGAGGCGGTTGACCACGAATACGTCTCGAGCTACGTCTCCGACCTGGATTCGGTCGTGGACATGGCCGCCATCGCGGGGTCCGGGCTGCGACTAGGCGTGGATCCGTTGGGCGGTGCCAGCGTCGCCTACTGGCCGGCCATCGCCGAGCGGTACGGGCTGGACCTGACCGTCACGAACGACATCGTCGATCCGCAGTTCGCGTTCATGACCTGCGATTGGGACGGCCGGATCCGGATGGACCCATCGTCGCCGTACGCGATGGCCAGGCTGGTACAGCTGCGCGACCAGTTCGATGTCGCCTTCGGCAACGACGCCGATGCCGATCGGCACGGCATCGTCACGCCCGGCGCGGGCCTACTCAACCCGAACCACTTCCTGTCCGCCGCGGTGACCTACCTGTTTGCCGGTGGCCGCGACTGGAGCGACGACGTCGCCGTCGGCAAGACCCTCGTCTCGAGCGGGATGCTGGATCGCGTCGCGCACGACCTGAAGAGGCGCCTCCTGGAGGTCCCGGTCGGGTTCAAGTGGTTCGTGCCGGGCCTGCTGGATGGGACCGTCGGGTTCGCCGGCGAGGAGAGTGCCGGGGCTTCGTTCCTGCGCCGCGATGGCACGACCTGGACGACCGACAAGGACGGGATCATCGCCTGCCTGTTGGCCGCGGAGCTGACTGCGAAGAGCGGCCGGGACCCGGGCGAGGCCTATCGCGAACTGGAGGACCGGTTCGGCTCGCCGGCCTACAAGCGGATCGACGCTCCGGCCACGCCCGCGCAGAAGGCGATCCTCGCCAGGCTCTCACCTGAACAGGTCTCCGCCGCCGAGCTTGCGGGCGAGCCGGTAACCGGGATCCTCACGACAGCGCCGGGCAACGGCGCGGCGATCGGCGGCGTCAAGGTGACGACGGAGCACGGCTGGTTTGCGGCCCGGCCGTCCGGCACCGAGAACGTCTACAAGATCTACGCCGAGAGCTTCCTGAGCGACGAGCACCTCGCCCGCATCATCGAGGAGGCCCAGGCTGTCGTCGGGCGAGCGCTCGCAGGCTAGCCTGCGGCGGCCGGAGGGCTGGGCGGCGGCACAGGCGCGACCGGAGGGCTGGGCGGCGGCCGGAGGGCTGGGCGGCGGGACAGGCGCGGCCGGAGAGCTGGGCGGCGGCACAGGCGCGACCGATCGCTCTGGCTGATCGATCGGCTTGTACCCACGCTCATCCGAAACCCGGATCCGACGAGATGTGCCAGCCATCACGCTCGGATCCCGGAGATCTGATCATCGAGGCCGATCATCGACGGTCCCGTGCCCGGAGGCCCCCGCCAACCTGGATCGCCGGTGGTCTGATCGGCGAACATCCGGCCGACATCCGGCCGACATTCGCACCTTGGCGGTCGAGTGGGCCGGTATCGAGCCGATCGACGCCGGAACCGGACTGTAGGAGATCCTCCTTCGCCCATTGGCGCTAGAGCGATCCAGCCGTGCGCTACCCGGCGGCGGGGGCGACGATCGAGTCCAGCTCGGCGTCGGTCGGCTCCATGTAGACGTCACCGCGAGGCGTGACGACCACCGGCGTCGCGAAGTAGCCGGCGGCATGGACCAGCTCGCGAGCCTCGTCGTCCTCGTCGATGCGGAGGTAGCGGAACGGCGTGCCGGCCGCCGTCAGGTGCTCTCGGGCATGGGTCGTGTCCTCGCAGGTATCTCGTCCGTAGACGAGCACGATGTCGGCTGGTTCGAGTGCGATGCTGTCGGTCATGCGGTCAGTCTAGCCAGCAGTGAGTCCCAGCCGGCGAGGTACGCATCCACATCCTCGTCCGCGGCCGGCACGGAGCAGACCGGCCCGGCGCCCACGATCGCCTCCCAGACACCGCGGTTCGCGAGCCAGACACGGATGAGCCGGGTCAGCAGGTCGTCCTGGCACGCGCGGGCCTCGGCGGCGTCGCGAACGGGCGTCGCGCGGAACGTGTACCCGGCCCGTGGGCCCAGGTGGTGGATGTACCAGGGCAGCCCGGCGCGCTCCACCGCGACACGCATCCCGTCGGCCAGTCGCGCGCCCAGCCGCTGGGTGTTCGCGTACGCCTCCGGCGTGAGGATCTCGCTCAGGACCGCCCGAGCGGCCGCCATCGACAGGGCGTTCGCGAACAGGGTCCCGCCGAGCGCCACCAGGTTGGCTCGCTCCCCCTCCGGTCCCTTGACCTGGGTCAGGACGTCGGCGATGGCATCGGTCATTCCCCACGCCCCGAATGGGACGCCGCCGGCGATCGATTTTCCGCAGGTGAGCAGGTCCGGCTGGAGGCCCCAAGCGGCGGTCAACTGGTTGCCGCGTCGGATCCGGTCGCTGACTGCGCGGACGAGCGGCTCGGGCGCATAGCCGCAGAACATCGAGAGGTCCGCGATGTTGAAGTCGTGATAGGTGTGCCCGTCCACGTCGGTGAACCGGGAGCCGTGGCCCTCCGCGACCCATGGCGCCTCGTGGTGGTAGCTCGACATGAACCAGGCCATGGGGACGCCGTTGGGCATGGACGCCCGGGCTCGCGCGCGCAGCTCATTCGACCGCGGGTGCTCCGCGTGGAAGCGAGCGTCCTCGGCGTTCTTGAGTTCGCTGATCAGGCGCCGATCCACGGTCGGCGGCGCAGGAGCAGCGGTCAATCTGCACCCCGCTCGGGTTCAGCGGCTAGCGTGATCGGCTCGGCTGGGATCGGCTCGGCTGGGATCGGCTCGGACGTGAGCAACCCACCGCGGACTGTCGCACCCAGCACGATCGCCGCCGCCACCAGCACGATGTTCTTGATGATGTACTGGCCCTCCAGCGTGGGCACCAGCGGGAGCCGGACGAACGTCTCGGACGGAAACAGGAACAACGGCGTCACCGTGCCGGCCATCTGGACGAACAGGAGCAGCAGCGTCACGCGCATCCAGCGGCCGACCAGCAGGCCCACGCCGATCGCCACTTCCCACAGCGCCAGGACCGGCAGCGCCACGGACGCCGGTACCATCCCGAACGTCAGGGCTTCGATGGTGCGGCCGGCGAGGTCTTCCGCCGGGCTGAGACCGGGGAACAGCTTGAGCGCCCCGAACCAGATGAAGACGATCCCGAGGGCGATGCGCAGGGATAGCACGCCATGCCTTGCCATCCAGCCCGTGATGCGCCGGTCCACGCGTTCGAATCGGGTTCCGGAGGTCGTCATCGCCGTCAAGCGTAATGCGTCGACCCGACCAGCACGACGACGGACCGTCCGGCGACTCGATACGAGGCTCCGACGAGGGGCGCCGCCACCGGCTCGATAGCCAGATCGTCTGGTGAGGCCAGATCCGTGTCCACGATGCGCCGCCATGAGCCGGCCACCCCGGGATCCGGCAGCTCGAAATTGAGCGGTTCCCACCAGGCGTTACAGATGACATGGACCGCCTGATGTCCGGATCGGAACGTCAATGCGATGGACCTGGAATCGGGGCCGGTGTCGGGCTCCCCCGCGCGGATGCCATGCCACTCCGGCTCGGAGGTTTCCAGCACGTTCAGGAGTCGCCCACGCAGCGCGATCAGGCCGCGGGTGAACCGATGCAGATCGGCGTGTCGGTCCACGGCCGACCAGTCGAACCAGCTCGTGGGATTGTCCTGAGCGTACGCGTTGTTGTTCCCGCCCTGGGTCCGGCGGACTTCGTCGCCCATCAGCAGCATCGGCACCCCGATCGCCAGCAGGTCGACGACCAGGAACGCCTTGATCTGGCGCGCGCGCAGGTGCTCGATGGCCGGATCGTCCGTGGACCCTTCGACACCGCCGTTCCAGCTCATATTGATGTCGCTACCGTCGCGATCGTCCTCGCCGTTGGCCAGGTTGTGTTTGGTGGCGTACGAGACGAGGTCGTTGAGCGTGAACCCGTCGTGACAGGTCACGAAGTTCAGGCTGGACTCCACGTCCGGATCCTTGTGGCCGTACAGGTCCGGGCTGCCCAGGAATCGCTGTGCGAAGGGCACCACCATCCCCGGATCGCCGCGCAGGAACGATCGGACATCGTCCCGGAAGCGCCCGTTCCACTCGACCCAGCGATCGCCCGCGAAGTTGCCGACCTGGTAGAGCCCGCCGGCGTCCCACGCCTCCGCGATGAGTCGTGTCCCGGCCAGGACCGGGTCCGTCTCGATGTCGAACAGGATCGGCGGCTCCGGCACCGGGTGGCCGGTCTCGTCACGCGAGAACACGGCCGCGAGGTCGAACCGGAAGCCGTCGACGTGCATCTCGTGGACCCAGTAGCGAAGACTGTCGCGAATCAGCCGACGGACCACAGCACCGTTGGCGTTCATCGTGTTGCCGGTGCCGGTGAAGTCCGAGTATCGAGCGCGATCGTTCGGGTCGAGCAAGTAGTAGTCGTCGTTGGCCAGGCCACGGAACGATAGGGTGGGGCCGTCAGCCCCGGTTTCCGCCGTGTGGTTGTAGACAACGTCCAGGATCACTTCCAGCCCGGCCCGATGGAGCGCCTTGACGAGGTCGCGGAACTCGTCCACGGCGGCCGCGGGCGTGCCTCCGCTCGCGTATTGCATGTGCGGCGCGAAGAACGAGACGGTTTGATAGCCCCAGAAGTTGGTCAGGCCGGGCGGCGCGGTCCCGACGTCGAACTGGAAGATCGGCAGGAGCTCCACGGCCGTCACGCCCAGATCGACGAGGTACGGGATCTTCTCGATGAAGCCGGCGTAGGTCCCGCGTAGATCGTCGGCGACGCCGGAACTGGGCGATGCAGTGAAACCGGAAAGGTGGGCCTCGTAGACGACGGTCTCGCTGAACGGCTTGGCCAGTGGCCGGTCGCCTTCCCAGTCGTACGCGCTCGTATCGATGACGACGCTCTTCATCGGGATGGACGCACTCGCCGGTTCCGAGGCGTGCAGGCGCCGATGCCCGACCGGGACGGCTGTGCCGCGGCCATACGGGTCGAGCAGCGCGCGCGACGGATCGAAGCGCAACCCGGCGCTGGGGTCCCACGGTCCGTGCGCGGCGAAGGCATAGAGCTGCCCGGGTCCGATGTCCGGCACCAGGATGTGCCAGTAGTCGCCGGTGCGATGGATCGCCGGGTCCAGGGCGATCCGCCGGGCCGCGTCCACGCCGGCTTCGACATCGTCGAACAGGAGCAGGTCCATGGCGGTGGCCCGGCGCGCGTAGACCGCGAGGTTCACGCCGCGTGGGACGATGGACGCCCCGAGTGGGTCGCCGACGCCTGGCGGATACGACGATCCCGCCGCAAGGGCCTGCGCTCGTGCCGTCATCCGGGGAGCATAGGACCTCGCGACGGGACGTCGCGGTGCGAGGCCGTCGAGCGACGGCCGTGCGGTCAGAAGCCGATCGCCTCTTGCACCAGGACGATGGTGATGCGGCCGGGCCGCTCGCCGTTGAGGATGAGGATCTTATTGAGCGCCGTGTGGAAGCCATACGCCTCCATGGCGCGAGCGTCTTCGAGCGGAACGACATGGGTGTTGATGCGATCGAGCGCAGCGGCGAGATCCGGAACGACCTTCTGGGCGCCGATGACGAGGAAGACCCGGCCCGCACCTGAGGCGATCGGTCCGAGCTGACTGCCGGACGCCGAGGCGAAGACGATGGACCCGTCCTCGGTCACGGCGTTCACGCTGTTCACGAACACGTCCGGGGACGCGCCGATGCGACGCATCTCGTCGCCCTGGGTCGCTCGATCCATCGACGACAGACGTGGCCGCAGGGCCTCGACCTCGCTCGAATCTTCGAGCGCCGTGGCCAGGCCGATCGATGCGACGGTGACCCCGGCGCCCCAATGGACCTGCGAGCCGGGCGGGATCTGCGACAGCACGAGGTCTCGGGCGGCCGCACCGTCGGAGACGATCGCGGTCTCAAATCCGTGGTCGCGCAGGGCGGTGGCGGCGCGCTCGATGGCGTCAGCGGTCGCTGGAACGGCGTAGGTTTCGTCGAGTGCCGGGCGTTCGATCGTGGCAATGGTCATGGCTGTGGGTCTCCGGGTCGCGTGGGTCGTTGATAAATCAACGGTTGACCACGCAACGATAGCACAAGTCGTTGCAGGTGCAACTACCTGCCCGGGAGGACCGCCTCAGCGCGCGGCCACGATCTCCCGGCGGCGGCGCTCGATGAAGGCGTCGAGCTCCTCCGCCTTCGCCGGATCGAGCGCGGGTGGGACGGCCTCGGCGAGCAATCGCTTCCAGATGGTGTTCGCTCGTTGCGTCGCGGTCTGCGCCCCGTCGGATTCCCACGTCTCGAAGTTGCGCCAGTCGGACACGATCGGGCGGTAGAACGCGGTCTCGTAGCGCTCCAGGGTGTGCGCACTTCCGAAGAAGTGGCCGCCAGGTCCCACTTCGGCGAGGGCGTCGAGGCCGAGCGTCGCGTCCGACACCTCGAGGGGCTGCAACACCTCGGACAGCATCTGGAGGATCTCGGCGTCGATGATGAGCTTCTCGAACGAGGCGGTCAGCCCGCCCTCCAGCCAGCCGGCGCCCTGGTAGAGCAGATTGACGCCCCCCATGATGCTGCCCCAGACGGCCATCTCGGACTCATAGGCAGCCTGCGCGTCCACGACGTTCGAGGCTGTCGCGTTGGACGAACGCCACGGTAGTCCGTAGCGGCGCGCCATCTGGCCGCTGGCGATGGCCCCCTTGACGTACTCCGGGGTCCCGAATGCCGGAGCGCCCGTCCGCATGTCCACGTTCGAAGTGAACGCGCCGTAGACCATCGGCGCGCCGGGCCGGACGATCTGCGAGAGCGCGACCAGGAACAGGGCCTCGGCATTCTGCTGGGCGATGGCTCCGGCGAGGGACACGACGCTCATGGCGCCGGCTAGGGTGAACGGCGTCGCGACGACCGGCTGGCCGTGGAGGGCCATCTGGATCAGGCCGTCGCCCATGGGCCCATCAAGGCGGAGCGGCGAGTTCGTGTTGATGACGGTCATGACGCTGGGTTCACGCAGCAGCGTGTCGCGGTCCACGCCACGGACGATGCCCACCACGTCGAGCGCGTCATCCACCACCATGGACCCGAACCCAAGGCCCTGCCAGGTCTTGTCCAGTTCCGTCGCGAACGTTCGGTACATGTCCAGATGGCGGGTGTCGACCGGCAGGTCGTTGGGCTCGATGGGTCCCCCGCCCTCCTGATGGATGACGTCCAGGGCTCCGATCAGCCGGACGAAATCGCGGAAGTCCGCGAAGTTGCCCGCACGCCGGCCACGGTCCAGGTCGTTGGCGAACGCCGGCCCACCCACGGAGCCGAACACGAGGTTCCGGCCGCCGAAGACGATGTCCCGCTCCGGGTTCCGGGCATGGAGGGTGAACTCGCTCGGGGCGGTGGCGATCAGCCCTTCGAGCTGGGCCGGGTCCAGTCGGACCTTGCGCGACGACCGGTCCACCATCGCGCCGGCTCCTGCGAACGCCTCTAGCGTCCGGTCGCCCAGGACCTCGACGCCGATCTCCGACAGGATGCGCAGCGACGCGTCATGGATGGCCTCGACCTGGTCGTCAGACAGGATCCGAAGCGGCTCGAATGGGTTGACCAGTCGTCGCCAGGGCAGCAGCTGGATGCCGGGAGCGGCCCGACGCGGTCGGCGGTGGGGGCCCGCGGCGGCCGGCTCGGGGTCGGGGATCGGGTCCATCGCTTCGATGCTACGCCGCACGGCGGGCCACGACCGCTCGGTCCCGCAGATGCACTATCGACACAGCTGAGCGTGGACACCAGGTCAGATAGCCATCGACTGCAGTCTGGGAGCCACTCCACGAGGCATCTGTGGCGAATCTGCATCTGGCAGATGCATTGCCTGAGCGGGCTCTCGGGCTCCAGGGGTGGGACGGCGCGGTGGCCGACTCTCGCCCGGTTCTCAGACCCGTCTCAGGAACCCGCCGTGGAATGAGGGTCACAACACACGAGGTAGGCTGACGACATGCATCTCCTGGTCATCGAGGACGACCCGCGACTCGTCCGGCTGCTGCGGCGGCTCCTGGAAGAGGATCGCCACGTCGTGGAGACCGCGACGGATGGCAAATCAGGGCTGGAGATCGCCGAAGCCACGACCGGCATCGAGGCCGTGATCCTGGACATCGGCCTGCCGGACATGTCCGGACTGGAAGTCGCCCGCCGGATGCGGGCCGCCGGCTCCGAGGTACCCATCCTCATGCTGACCGCCCGAGACACGATCAGCGATCGGGTCGGCGGCCTCGACGCCGGCGCCGACGACTATCTCGTCAAGCCGTTCGCCTACGAGGAACTCGCCGCGCGGATCCGGGCACTGTCGCGGCGCGGCAGTAACGGCGTGGCTCGCCGGACAGAACCCAAGCTCGAGGTCGGCCCGATCGCGCTTGACGAGACCACCCGCCGCGTCACCCTCGATGGGCGGACCGTCGATCTCAGCCCGCGCGAGTTCTCGCTGCTCGAATGCCTGCTTCGGCATCCGGGTCAGACCCTGACACGCGATCAGTTGCTCGATCAGGCCTGGCCGTTCAGCGTCGCCGTGACGCCCAACGCCGTTGACGCTTACGTCCACTACCTGCGCGAGAAGCTGGGCGGGTCCGGGCGGTTGATCGAGACGGTCCGCGGCGTCGGCTATCGGCTCGCGGATGCCTGACGGGTCCGGCTCACCCGTCGATCTCGAAGCCGCCGACGCGCCCGTCCTGGCCGCCGACGCAAGGCTCCTCCAGCGCGTCTGGCGCAACCTCACCCTGTGGAGCGGCGGGACGACCCTGCTCGTCCTGCTGGCCCTCTCGGTCGTGCTGTATGCCGCGGTCGCCGGATCCCTGGCGAACGCCGGGATCGGCCAATTGGAGGGTCGGTTTGCGCTCGAGACGCGCCAGCGCCCGGACCCGGACGACGAAACACGCCTCGGGTTCACCTTTGGCTCGAGCACCTACGCGCTGGCGCTGGATACCGCCGGCAACCCGATCGTCCGTCCGGGATCGCACCTGCCCCAGGGCTTCCCGTACCAACCTGGCGTGGCCGCTGCGGCCGGCGGGGGTCGCGACATCCAGACGGCCACCATCGGCGGGACGCCCGTCAGGGTCCTCACCCAGAGCGTGGACGTGCAGGGCACGACCTACACGCTCCAGATCATCCAGGACCGCAGCGCGGAACAGCAGACGTTGCAGATCATGCTGGCGATCCTGTTGCTCGGCGGGTTGGTGGTGATCATCGTCGCGTTCGGGTTCGGGACCGTGTATGCCCGCCGGGCGCTGGTGCCCATCCGCGAATCGCTGGCTGGTCAGCATTCCGCCCTGCGCCGGCAACGCGAGTTCGCGGCGGACGCCAGCCACGAGCTGCGAACGCCACTGACCGTCATCCGGAGCAGCGTCGAGCACCTGGAGCGGCATCGAAGCGAACCCGTGGAGTCGGTCGGCTCGGCGCTCGTCGACATCGATGACGAGGTCCGCCACATGACCGCCATCGTGGAGGACCTGTTGCTGCTCGCCCGTTCCGATTCCGGGGCCATCCAGCTCGAGCACTTGCCGGTCGACGTGAGTGACGTCGTGGTGGACGGGGCGTCCGCGATGGCCAAGCCGGCCGCAGATCGAGGCGTGCAGGTGACCGTGGACGCCGAGCCGGCCGTCGTCACCGGCGATGCGGCTCGATTGCGCCAGCTGGTCGTGATCCTGGTCGATAACGCGATCCGACATAGCCCGCGGGATGGACGCGTGTCCGTCCTGGTCGGTGCGGACGGATCCGTGATGACGCTGACGGTCGAGGACGAGGGACCCGGCATCGACGCGGAGGCCCTGCCGCATCTCTTCGAGCGGTTCTATCGGGCGCCGGGAGCGCCCGGCGGTGGCACGGGCCTCGGCCTCGCCATCGCGTCGTGGATCGTGGATCGTCACGGGGGCCGGATCACGGCCGGGAACCGCGCTGAGGGTGGAGCCCGCTTCCGGGTCGTCCTGCCGGCCGGCGGTGCGAGCGCGACTGCCGGCACCGAGTCTGGGCCCGCCCCACTCTGGTAGACGGGCCTGCCTGACCACCGCTCCGGTCCTG
>JBKJQY010000049.1:0-3427 GCA_046593725.1 Candidatus Limnocylindrales bacterium | reverse complement strand
TACCGCGCGGCGACCTGCACGGACTCCCAGACCATGCCCTCCTGGCACTCTCCGTCGCCCAGCATCACGAACGTGCCGAAGTCGCGTCGGCGCAGCCGCGCCCCGAGGGCGATGCCTACGCCCACCGAGAGGCCCTGGCCGAGCGACCCGGTCGACGCGTCCAGGCCCGGCAGACGCGTGACGTCCGGGTGGCCCTGGAGCCTCGAGTCGCCCCGGTCGAACGTGGCCAGTTCCTCGATGGGGAAGTACCCGCGCAGGGCCATCGCCACATACAGGGCGATCGCCGAGTGCCCCTTCGACAGGATGAACCGATCCCGGTCCGGCCAGCCCGGCTCCTCGGGGCGGATGGCCAGGACGCGGAAGTACAGGGCGATCAGCACGTCCATCGCGGACAAGGGCCCACCGATGTGCCCGGCGCCACTGGCGGCGATCGTCCGCATGACCAGCCAGCGGCCGTAGCGTGCCTGCTCCTCCAGGTCGAGATAGGTCGAAGCCACCTCCGTCCGGGTCACCCGAGTCGCTGCCTCGTGCGTGCGTCTTCGTACGTGCTGCGGGCCGCCTGGACGCCGGCCTGGGCGCTGACCTCCGCCGCGGGAACCTCCCACCAGCCCTCGAAGCCGGGCGTGCGCGCCTCGGGATCGATCGGGACGACGATCACGGTGACGCGATCGGCGACACGGGCGGTCGCCAGCGCGGCCCGCAGATCGTCGGCCGTGGCGGCATCGATCGCCAGCGCACCCATCGCCTCGGCATGCATCCGGAAGTCGATCGGCACGTACGGTCCGGTGAGCCGGTTGGTCGCCTTGTCACGTGAGCGCAGGTCGTTGCCAAAGTCTGGGACGCCGACCATCCGGGCGAGGCCGGTGATGCAGCCGAAGCCGTGGTTGTCCAATAGGACGATCGTGAACCGGAGTCCCTCGGCGACGGCCGTGACGATCTCCGAATTCATCATCAGGTACGAGCCGTCCCCGACCATCACCACGATCTCGCGGCCTGGCTCCGCGAGCGCAACGCCAAGCCCGGCGGCCACCTCGTAACCCATGCATGAGTTGCCGTACTCGACGTGGTAGGCCTTAGGGTCCTCGGGCCGCCACAGCTTGAGCAGATCCCCCGGCAGGCTGCCCGCGGCGCAGATGACGGTCGCGCTCCCGCCAAAGGCATCGTTGACCACGCCGATGACCTCGGACTGGGTCAGGCTGACGCCGGGGACTGGTGCTGAGGGCGCCCGGAGCTGTGCGACGGTGTCGTCCCAAGCGACCTTGAGGTCCGCGATGCGCGTGCGGTAGGCATCGGACGTGCCAGTGTGGCCGGCGGCATCCAGGGCGGCCGACAGGGCGGTCAGCGCCTCCCGCGCGTCGGCGACCAACGGGACGGACCTGAGCTTGCAGGCATCGAACGGCGCGACGTTGATACCGACGAAGACAGCATCCGGGTGCTGGAACGTCGTCCGCGACGACGTGACGAAGTCCCCCATCCGCGTGCCGAAACACAGGATCAGGTCCGCCTCGCGGGCCGAACGATTGGCGGCCAGGCCCCCGTTAGCCCCGATCGGCCCGGCGTTCATCGGATGGTCCCACGACAGAGCGCCCTTGCCGGCCTGGGTCTCCGTGACGGGGATCCCGAACCGGGTCGCGAACGCCCCCAGCTCCGCTGTCGCCTGGGCGTAGATCGTCCCGCCGCCGGTCACGATGATCGGTGCCTTCGCGTCTCGGATCAGGGCGACGACGTCCCCGACGACGTTCGGTTCGGGCACGGGTCGTCGGACCCGCCAGACCCGACGATCGAAGAACCGTACCGGCCAGTCATAGGCTTCGGACTGCACGTCCTCCGGAAGGGACAAGGTCACGGCCCCGGTCTCGACCGGGTCGGTCAGGACCCGGAACGCCTCGGGCAGGCTGGACAGGAGCTGCTCCGGCCGGGAGATCCGGTCGAAGAACCTCGACACCGGACGGAACGCGTCGCTGGCACTGACGTCCCGTTCCACCGGGTGCTCGATCTGCTGGAGCACCGGATCGGAGGTCCGACCGGCGAAGTAGTCGCTCGGCAGCAACAGCACGGGGATGCGATTGACGGTGGCCGTCGCGGCACCGGTGATCATGTTGGTCGCGCCAGGCCCGATCGACGTCGTGCACGCGTACGTCCGCAGTCGATCGTGATGGCGGGCGAACGCGGTCGCGATGTGGACCTGGCCCTGCTCGTTCTGGGGCCGGTAATACGGCATCGCCTCGCTGTCGCCGAGTTCTTCGAGCGCCTGACCGAGGCCCGCGACGTTGCCGTGGCCGAAGATCCCCCACACGCCGGCGATGAATCGATTCTGGTGTCCGTCCCGCTCGACGTATTGCTGCGCCATGAACCGGACGATGGCCTGCCCTGTTGTCAGTCGGACCGTCGTCATCGAGTGCCTCCCTTGGCGGTGTCCTGGCTTGGCAGGAGTACGTCGTCGACCGTCCGGACGAGGTCCCAGTACGACGCGATGAACCCACGCAGAGTCCGGACGGTCGCGCCATAGGTCGCGAACTCGTCGATGCGCAGGCCGTCCTCGTCGTACGCCCGCCGGAAGTCCGTCAGATGATCGAGGAGGTCGGTCACGATGCGTGGATCGACCGGTTCGTCGAACCGGGGCCGGACGTCAATGCTCGATGCGTTGAAGCGGCGCTGCCAGACGCCGGTCATCGTCAGGATGACATCACCGCCGATGAGCTCGGACCAGTGGCGATGGTGGCGGTAAGCCGCCGCGAGGAGGCGGGTCCGATAGCCGCGCCGGCCGTACAGGTCGGCGGCCTTCTTGAACACCGCGATCCCCGCCCAGTCCGGCGCGTCCGGGGCGACGATCACGTCGTCGCGCTCGCACAGGACCTTCATCCAGTCATCAAGGCGCCCGACCATGAGCGTGCAGACCGGGCTCATCGCACTCGTGTCCTGGCCCGCATCCAAGCGTCGGCGGAGGCCGCGTTCAACGGCGTCGGCGACGGCGAGCGCCTGCGGCAGGGTGAAGCTGACCGTCGCGTTGATCGAGACGCCCGCGGCCGTCGCCTCCTCGATGACCTCGATCCCGGCCTGCGTCGCCGGGAACTTCACCTGCATGTTCGGAGCGAGCGCGTGGAACCGCAGGCCCTGTTCGAGCATCCGCTCCGGCGACGCATGGAACGTGGGGTCGGTCTGGATCGAGAGCCGGCCTTTGAGCCCAGCCTCGCGAACGAAGATCGGTTCGAGGACCGCGGCGGCCTCGGTCGCCATCGTCTCGATGACTTCCCAGGCAACAGCCACATCGGTCGCCGACGGGTCGGCGGCGTGGATCGCCTGCACCCTGGGCAGCCACGTGTCCCACTCCCGGCGGAGGACCTCGCCGACGATCGTCGGGTTCGACGTCGCACCCACGCCGCCATGGGCGATCGCGTACTCGAGGTCGGCCTTCGAACAGGAGTCG
>JBKJQY010000143.1:0-2924 GCA_046593725.1 Candidatus Limnocylindrales bacterium | reverse complement strand
TGACTACGTGCGTTACGGGGGGTCGCCGCGCGGCGCCCAGGCGCTCGTCACGGGCGGCAAGATCTTCGCCCTGCTCGACGGCCGGTTCAACGTGTCGATCGACGATATCCGCGCCGTAGCGATCCCGGCCCTGCGCCACCGGATCATCCTCAATTTCGAGGGCGAGGCCGAGGGCATCACGACCGAAGCGGTGGTGCGTTCCATCCTCGATGCGGTCGTCGCCCCGGCGGTCGAGTAGCGTCACGACCTCCCAAGACACCGGCGACCGCGCGATGGATGGTCCGACGACCCAGGCCGCTCCCCCGCCCGCCGGGCCGACCATAGCCGGCACGCGACAGGTCTTCCTGCCCAGCGAGGTCGACCCGACCGTCTTCGACGAGGCGTTCCTGCGCCAACTGGAGCGGCTCCTGCTGCTCATGCGCTCGCCGGTCCGCGGCGGTCTCAAGGGTGGCCGGCGGAGCGTCAAGCGCGGCCAGTCGGTCGAGTTCGCCGACTATCGCGACTACACCCCGGGCGACGACCTGCGCCAGCTCGACTGGAACGTCTACGCCCGTCTTGAGAAGCTGTTCGTGAAGCTGTTCGTGGAGGAAGAGGATGTCACGATCAGCCTCCTCCTCGATGCGTCCACGTCGATGACGTTCGGCGCCCCATCCAAGCTCCAGTTCGCCAAGCGGGCAGCCGCTGCCCTTGGGTACATCGGGTTGGCCAGCGAGGACCGGGTCCGCGTGGCCGCATTGTCCGGTCGGATGGCGAGGCGACGAGCGGCCCTGCGCGGGTCCGGGCGTGTGTTTCGCCTGCTGTCGGACCTGTCCGCGATCGAGGCGGCCGAGGGTCCCACGGACCTGCTCGCCTCAGCCCGTCACGCTGCGGCGCAGCTCCAGGGGAAGGGCGTCGTGATCCTGCTGTCCGACCTGCTCGATCCCGCCGCGGACCGCGTCATCCGCGAACTGGCGGCGACTGGCTCGGAGCTGATCATCCTCCACGTGCTGTCCCCGGACGAACTGGATCCGCCGCTCGAGGGCGACTTGCGCCTGCTCGACTCCGAGACCGGCGAAGGGATGGACGTGACCGTGGACCTCGCCACGCTGGATGCCTACAAGGCGCGGTTGGCGACCTGGAAGGCCGGCTTCGCGGACGTGGCCGCCAAGCGACGCGCGACGTACGTCGACCTGCCGTCCGACGCAAACCTGTCGGACCTCATGTTCGCGGAGCTTCGCCGCCGCCGAGTCCTGGGCTGACCGATGCCGTTCACCAGCCCGCTCGCGCTGCTCGGACTGCTGTTCATCCCGGCCGTGGTCGCGATGTACATGCTCAAGCTGCGCCGAGACCCGGCGGTCGTGCCTTCGACGCTCCTGTGGAGCAAGCTCCTGACCGATGTCGAGGCCAACGCGCCATGGCAACGCCTGCGGCGAAGCCTCCTGCTTCTGCTCCAGATCCTGCTCGTCGTCATCATCGCGCTGCTCGCCGCCCGGCCGTTCCTGGAGCGACCGGCCGGACTCGCTCGCGACATCGTCCTCATCGTCGACACGTCCGCGAGCATGGCCGCCACGGACGTGGCTCCCACCCGACTGGAGGCCGCGAAGGCGGCGGCCATCAAGGCGCTCAAGGACCTCCCGACCGGCGGCAAGGTAAGTGTCATCGCCGCGGACCGGACGGCCCGGATCGTCGTCAACGAGACGTCGGACCTCGGGCGGGTCCGCCAGGCGATCGGCGACCTCCAGCCTTCGACGATGCCCGGCGACCTGGGCGATGCGCTGGAACTGGCATCCAAGCTGGCGGCTCGCTCGGGCGACGCGCAGATTCTGGTGGCGACGGACGCCGCGATCGCGACCCCGGCCGTCCAGGTGGATGCGCCGATCACCGTGCTGCAAGTCGGTCGGGACCGGAAGAACCAGGCGATCGTCGCACTGGCCGTCCGGACCGCGCCCTCGTCCGTGACCCGATCGGTCTTCATCGGTGTGGCGAACCTGGACCTGGAGGCCGCCAAGCGTCGGATCGAGGTCTGGGGCGACGGCAACCTGCTCGAAGCTCGCGACATCTCGATGGACGCGCAGGCACGGTCGGATGTCGTCATCGACGACGTCCCTAACGAGATCCGGTCTCTGGAGGTCCGCCTGGTCGGTCGGGATCCGGCGTCAAGCGTGGCCCCGGACCACCTCGCGATCGACGACCGAGCCTGGGCCGTCATCCCACCCGACCAGACCCGTCTCATCCTCGTCGTCGGCAAGGGCGATCCGTACCTGGAGACGGCCCTGTCGTACCTCCCGAACGTCGAGCTGTACGGGGTGACGCCGGACGAGTACGGGCCGGCCACATCGCGCAAGGACGGACGGCCGTGGGACCTCGTCATCTTCGAGGCAGGCCTGCCCGCGACACTGCCGGACAGCCCGATCCTGGCCATCGCTCCACCGAGGTCGAGCCCACTCGGCCAGGTGGAAGGCACGCTCAAGGCGCCTGGGATCGGCACGCTGAACCCGGACGAACCGATCTTGCGCTACGTGGACCTGTCCACGACCCACATCGCGGAGGCCGCCAAGCTCGTCCTGCCGGACTGGGCCCGGACGGTCATCCCGGGCCCGCAGGGCGCCCCGCTCCTGTATGCCGGGCTGCGATCGGGACGCCCGACAGCGGTCCTGGCCTTTGAACCACGCCAGTCCGACCTCCCCCTTCAGGTCGCCTTTCCCATCCTGCTCGCGAACCTGACCGGTGAGCTCCTGGGCGGGTCGGCGGCGCCGACGGAGGCGATCGCTCCGGGCACACCACTGACCCTGACGATCCCGAGCGGTGCGACCGGGCTCACCGTGACCCGCCCGGACGGGTCCACGACCCAGCTGGTCCCGTCGGCCAGCGGCGGCGCGAGCGTGACGTTCGCCCGGACCGAGCTGCTGGGGATCTACACGGTCACGCCGATCCTGACCGCCGGA
>JBKJQY010000151.1:0-18336 GCA_046593725.1 Candidatus Limnocylindrales bacterium | reverse complement strand
TGGAACCGGCTGACCCTGCCGGGGAAGGTCGTGTTCACCGCCATCCCGCTGCTGGCGGTTCTGACGACAGGCCTGATCGTGACCGTCATCCTCCTCGGCGGACCGCTGGTGGACCTGGCCGCCGCCAACCTGGAGGTCGTGCGCTTCCTCGTCGCGGCGACGGCGATCCTGCTCATCACGGTCCCGACCGCATTCCTGATCATCTATATGGAGATGAAGATCATCGCCTTGATGAACCTTCGTCTCGGGCCGGATCGGGTGGGCCCGTACGGATCCGCCCTGTCCGTGGTGCACGGCCTCAAGGTCCTCATGAAGGAGGACTTCACACCGACAGGCGCGGATCCGATCGTCTTTACGTGGGCCCCGGTCGTGACCTACCTCGCGAGCGTCATGACGCTGCTGGTCATCCCGTTCGCGCCGGGGTTCTTCGGGCAGGACATCAACCTGGGACTGCTGTACTTCTTCGCGATCGGCGGGCTGTCCGTGGTCGGCCTGCTGATGGCGGGCTGGTCCAGCTACAACAAGTACTCGCTGCTGGGCGGGCTCCGCTCAGCGGCGCAGGTGATCAGCTACGAGATCCCGCTGACGCTGTCGGTCGTGGGCCTGATCCTGCTGGCCGGGACCATGAGCCTCAACACGATCGTCGAGAACCAGTCCGGCTGGTTCAAGGACTGGTACGTCTTTCGCCAGCCGCTGGGGGCATTGATCTTCTTCATCGCCGCCGCGGCTGAGGCGAACCGGACGCCGTTCGACCTGACCGAGGCGGACTCGGAGATCGTCGCGGGCTTTGCGACCGAGTACTCCGGGATGCGTTTCGGGTTCTTCTTCTTCGCCGAATACGTGAACGTGTTCATCGTCTCGGCGTTGACCGTGACCCTGTTCTTCGGCGGCTGGAACGCACCGTTCCCGTTCCCCGAGATCACCCTCAACCTCGATCCTGGTTCGCTGGGGATCGGGCTACTGCTGCTGTTCCTGGTCGTCCCACCATTGCTGACGGTCCTGTTCGCCGCACCGCTGTGGCTGGTGAGCAACCGGATCAAGGGCTGGCAGGCGCTCCTCGGCGGGTTCGTCCTGGCCAACCTGTTCCTGATGACGGTCGTGGGCGCCGTCGCCTTCATCGGCATCGAGTGGGTGTCGGGTCTGCTCTGGTTCATGGGCAAGACCTACGCGTTCGTGTTCCTGTTCGTCTGGATGCGTGGCACGCTGCCACGTGTGCGGGTGGACCAGCTGATGGACTTCGCCTGGAAGTGGCTACTCCCAGCTGCGCTTCTGAACCTGTTCGTCACCGCCGTCGCCATCGTGATCGTCAGCTGATGGAGACCGACGCATGAGCCTGATCCCGGGCCTCGGGATCGTGCGTGGGATGAGTCTCACCCTGCGCAAGTTCTTCGAGCCGAAGGTCACCATCAAGTACCCGGAGGTGCGGCTGGACCCGCCGCACAAGTTCCGCGGCCGCCTGCAGTTGCTGTATGACGAGTACGGGACGCTCAAGTGTGAGACCTGCTTCCAGTGCGCCCAGGCCTGCCCCATCGAATGCATCGACATGGGGGGGATGGACACGCGCGGCCGCTATCACGTGCACTGGGGCGCGTCCGAGACCTACGGCGAGCGCCGTGAGGAATCCGCGCTGCGGCGGTCGGGGCGCCCCGTCCCGGATCCGGCCTACCTGCCGTTCGCCGAGGTGGATATCGCCAAGGTGGACGCCGTCCTTGAAGACTTTGACCACGACCCGGCCCGGATGCTGGACATCCTCGAGGCGACCCAGGCTGCCTACGGCTACCTCCCGGTCGCCGCGCTCAAGCACATCAGCTACCGAACGGGCGCCTGGTACGCGATGATCTATGGCACAGCGAGCTACTACGCGCACCTGCGCTTCGAGCCGCCGGACGCCACCGAGCAGGCCGCCGCCGTGCTCGCCCTCAGACCCGCCGAGGCGACGTACCTCACTGCATTCGATGCCGCCCTCGGGGGCCGCGCGTGACGTCGAAGCTGCTCAAGACCCCCAAGGCCTGGCCGTCGATCCTCCTGGAGCGGGCCGGCGCGGCGGACCCGCTGGACCTGGACGCGGCGGCGAAGGCCGGTGCCTTCGAGGGTCTCAAGAAGGCGATCCGCGACCTGGGACCCGTCGCGACGATCGCGACCATCGGCGCGTCCGGGTTGCGCGGTCGAGGCGGCGCGGGCTTTCCGACCGGCGACAAATGGCGACTCGCCGCCGTGACCGAGGCGCCGCGCAAGTACGTGGTCGCCAACGGCTACGGTGCGGACCCGGCGTCCGGCACGGACCGGGCGCTGCTCACGCTCGACCCCTTCGCCATCGTGGAGGGCGTCGCCATCGCGGCCGTCGCGATCGGGGCGACCGAGTCGTTCATCGCCGTCCGGTCGGAGGACACGGCGGCCATTCGGAGCCTGGAGGCGGCCATCGGCGCCGCCACGGATGCGGGCTTCATCGGCCTGGACGTCCCGGGCGTCGGGCATGACCTGGTGATCACGGTCCGTCCGGTCCAGGGTGCGTACATGCTGGGCGAGGAGACCGTCCTGCTCAAGGCGCTCGAAGGCAAGCGCGGCCAGCCGGAGCAGCGTCCACCGCACCCCGCCGAACGCGGGCTCCACGGGATGCCCACCGTCGTCCACAACGTCCAGACCCTCGCGACGCTCGGCTGGATCCTTCGCCACGGGACGGAGGCGTTCGCCGCGACCGGCACGGACGACTGCCCTGGCACGATCCTGGTCCAGGTGCGGACCCCTGCCGGCGAAGGCATCGCGGAGGTCCCGTTCGGGACGAAGCTGCGCGACATCGTGGCCCTGGGCGGCGCACTCCCGGCGGGTCGCAGCGTCAAGGCGCTGCTCGTGGGCGGGCCGTCCGGCGGCCTGCTGCCGCCCGACCTGCTCGACACGCCATATACCTTCGAAGCCCTGCGGGCGGCCGGCGCGCACATCGGCTCCGGCTCCGTGGTCGTGGCGGACGATCGAACCTGCATCGTGGACCTGGCTCGCCTCCTGACCCGGTTCTGTGCCGGCGAGGCCTGCGGCAAGACGATCCCCTGCCGGATCGGGACGCGCCGCCTCGTGGAGATCGCCGACCGCGTCGTCGAGGGCCGGCCGATGCCCACTGACGGCGCCCTGCTGGCCGACTTGTCGGCCGACATCGTCGCCTCCGCCCTGTGCGACCACGAGCGCCTGACCACCCTTCCGCTCACCAGCGGGATGCGATACTTCAGCACCGAGTTGGACGACCACATCCTTCGTAGCACCTGCCCAGCCGGCGTCTGCCAGCCCATCGCGGTGGCGTTCGGTGCGACCTCATGAGGCGACATACGACGACCCATGGCTGACCTGATCACGCGCCCCGAAAGCCGCCCCGAAAGCACGCTGGATTCGCTTGCCGAGCGCCTGCTGGACACGCAGTCACCGCAGCGACCGCAGTCGTCGACGCGCATCCGCCTCGAGGTCGACGGGCGCGTCGTCGAGGGCTTCGAGGGCCAGACCATCCTGGAGGTCTGCCGGGACAACGGCATCGAGATCCCAACGCTCTGCTACGAGCCGAAACTGCCCGGCTTCGGGGCGTGTCGCATGTGCGTCGTCGAGGTCGAGGGCGAGGAGTACCCACCGATCAGCTGCTCGCGCGTGTGCGAGCCGGAGATGAAGGTCCAGACCCAGACCGAGGAGGTCCGCCGCCTGCGCCGGACGAACCTCGAGCTCATCTTCAGCGACCACAACGCGTACTGCCTCCCGCCATGCCAGAACAAGTGCCCCAGCCACATCGATATCCCGGGCTTCCTCAAGGCCAACGCGGAGGCGAACTGGAGGGAGAGCGCCCGGATCTTCAAGCGCACCATCCCCTTCCCTTCCGTCCTGGGTCGCGTGTGCCCCGCCCCGTGCGAGGAGCACTGCCGGCGCGACGAGGTGGACGAGGCGATCGCCATTCGCGACAGCCACCGCTACGCCGGCGACCAGGTCCTCAAGCAGATGCTGGACGACGGCATCGACCCTCCGGTCCCGTTCGAGCGCCAGGCGACGTCCGGTCGCACGGCCGCGGTCATCGGCTCCGGCCCGGCCGGCATGAGCGCGGCGTACTACCTGCTCCTCGCCGGTCACGACGTGACCATCTTCGAGCGCGACCCGGCGCCCGGCGGGATGCTCCGCTACGGGATCCCGCAGTACCGCCTGCCGAAGGTCGAAGTCCTCGAGGCCGAATACGAGTCGGTCACGCGCCTCGGCGGAAAGATGGTCTGCAACGCCGGCCTCGGCACCGACTTCACCCTGGACGACCTGACGAACCGCGGCTTCGACGCGGTCGTGGTCGCGATCGGCTGCTACGACACGAACAAGCTGGGGATCCCGGGCGAGGACGCCGCCGAGTGTCTGGACGGCCTCGAATACCTCCGTACCGCGACGCTCGGCCTGCCGTATCCGGGCCACGTCGGCAAGCGGGTCGTGGTCATCGGTGGCGGCTTCACGTCGATGGACTGCTCGCGGACCTCCGTCCGCCAGGGCGCCGCGGAGGTCACCCTCGTGTACCGCCGGGACATGAAGGACATGCCGGCATCCGGCGAGGTCCACGAAGCCATCGAGGAAGGCGTGACCGCCATCT
Organism: Candidatus Limnocylindrales bacterium; assembly: GCA_046593725.1. Classification (GTDB taxonomy): domain Bacteria; phylum Chloroflexota; class Limnocylindria; order Limnocylindrales; family CSP1-4; genus SPCO01. The sequence goes on along the minus strand of JBKJQY010000151.1, from coordinate 13,745 downwards.
TCCAGGCGGGGCCCGTTCGGGTCGTGACCGACGCCGCGGGTGCCGTGACCGGCGTCGAGTTCATCCGCATGCAGCTGGGCGCACCGGACGCGTCCGGCCGTCGCCGCCCGGAACCGGCGCCGGGCACCGAATTCATCATCCCGTGCGACCGGGTGCTGCTTGCCATCGGCCAGGGTCCGGACCTGACATGGATCGGGCCGGGCTCCGAGGGCCCGGAAGCGACGAAGCAGCGACGGCTCAAGGCCGACGCCGTCACCTTCGCAACCGGTCGACCTGGCGTCTTCGGCAGCGGCGACGTGCGCATCGGCGCAGCGACGGTCGTCCAGGCCGTCGCCGAAGGTCGTCGCTCCGCGTACGCGGTGGACGCGTTCCTCAAGGGCATGGACCTGACCGCGATCCGGACCCGCCAGACGCTGGCGGAGCCGCAGCCCGAGTTCCTGTCCATCGTGCCGTTCACCAGTGAGATCAAGGAACCGCGCTACCGGATGACGGCGATGGAGGCCGAGGAACGCAACGAGAACTACATCGAATACGAGTTGCCGTACACCCGCGAGGAGGCCGTCGCCGAGTCCACGCGCTGCCTGCAGTGCACCTGCGAGGCGATCGGCTTCTGCGACCTGCGCCGCCTGGGCATCGAGTACAGCACGACGCTCAAGACGCTCGAGCCGCAGTACAACGCCGGCGCCGGCTACCGGAGCGTCACCGAGAACCGCTTCACCGGGATCAACCACGATTACATCCGCGACGACTCGCACGCGTACATCCTGCGCGAGCCGTCCCGCTGCATCGACTGCGGCCGCTGCGCCCAGGTCTGCGCGGAGGTCGTCGGCGCGGCTTGCTACGACTTCATGCGCATCGGCTTCGACACGCTGGTCACGACGCCGCTCGACATGAGCCTGAACGACACCCCGTGCGTGTCGTGCGGCCGCTGCGCGGAGACGTGCCCGACCGGCGCCCTCATGCCCAAGCCGCGCGTCCTCCAGAAGTACGAGGTGGACGAGAGTCGCTGCATCCTGTGCGGGATCTGCGTGGATGCCTGCCCATACGACGCGCTGCGTGACGGCGCGGACATCGAGCTGGCCCACACGGACCGGAGCGAGCCGATGATCGATCTCATGGCGATCGCGGCGATCGACCGCGAGACCGAGGTCACCTACATCCGTCGCGAGCGCGACTGGGCATCCCGCGCCGAGGCCGCCGGCCGGATCGTGGATCCTGCCCGGTTGCTGCCGATGCTGCCGCCGGCGATGGGCGGCGTCAGCACGAATGGCAACGGCCACGCGCACGGCAACGGCGGTCACGATCACGGGGGAGCGATCGCCGCCCTCCCGAGCGCGCGCGAGTAGCCGACGGCCGTGGGCAAGCTCATCGCTCAGGTCTTCATCGCCCTGATCATCCTCGGGATGGTCACGAGCGTGGCCGCGATCATGCTGCTGTTCCTCGGCCAGGACTGGGACGACGCGCTGTTCTGGATCCTGTCGTGCATCATGATCATCGCGGGCCTGCTGGTCGTCCTGATGAAGGACATCATCCGCTGCGGCCTGGCCATGATCGTCTGCTTCGGAGCCCTGGCGGGGATCTACGTCCTGATGGGGGCGCCGCTCATCGGGGCCGCGCAGGTCATCGTCTACATCGGCGCCATCAGCGTCCTGATCCTGTTCGCGATCATGCTCACCCAGACGAAGGACGCCCCGTCGCGCCTCGTCTTCCAGACCCAGGCCGGACCCGCGGCGGTGGCCTCGGTCGTGATCGCCGTGCTGATCGCCCTGGCGGTCACGGCCACGGATTGGAACGCCCTTCCCGAACGCGCTATCGCCGGCGCGAAGGAGGTCGCCCAGGTCCTCTTCGACCAGTTCGTCCTGCCGTTCGAGATCGTCAGCGTCCTGCTCCTGGCGGCAGTCATCGGTGGCGTCTTCCTCGCCAAGCGCGAGCCGGGCGGCCCGTCGTGAGCGACAGCCTCGACGCCTACCTCGTCCTGTCTGGCCTCCTGTTCGCCATCGGGACGTTCGGGTTCCTCGCTCGGCGCAACGCGATCAGCATGCTGATGTCCATCGAGCTGATGCTCAACGGCGTCAACCTCTCGATCGTCGCCTTCGGGGCGTTCATCCCGGGACTCGGCGTGCGGGGTTCGGTCATCGCCCTGATGGTCATGGCCGTCGCAGCCGCGGAAGCCACCGTCGGCCTGGCCATCGTGATCGCGATCTACCGCAACAAGAAGACCCCGCTCGTCGACGAGTACGACACGATGCGAAGGTGAACTGGGATCTGCTGATCCCGCTCATCGCGGTCCTGCCGCTCGCCGGCTTCGCGATCACCGCCCTCATCGGTCGGCGCCTGCACAAGCAGGCCCACTGGATCCCGATCCTCGCCGTGTTCGCAGCGTGGGCCATCGCGATGCTCGTCTCCGCCAACGCCCTGACCAACGCGGAGCCCTTCGGCGAGCACGGCTACGGCCACACGCTGTTCACCTGGATCCCGGCCGGGAGCTTCGTGGTCGACGTGGGCTTCTTCGTCGACAACCTGACGGCCTGCCTGCTCATCGTCGTCACGACGATCGGCCTGCTGGTGCACGTCTATTCGATCGGCTACATGAGCCACGACCCCGGCTACTGGCGGTTCTTCGCCTACCTGAACCTGTTCATGTTCTCCATGCTGCTGCTGGTCCTGGCGAGCAACTTCCTCGTGGTGTTCGTGGCCTGGGAGCTGGTGGGCCTGTCGAGCTACCTGCTCATCGGGTTCTGGTACCGCAAGCGCTCCGCGGCGCTGGCCGCCAAGAAGGCGTTCATCGTCAACCGCGTCGGCGACGTCGGGTTCGCGCTGGGCATCATGCTCATCTTCACGACCCTGGGCACGCTCGACATCCAGACGGTCCTGACGCGTATCGGCGAGGTGGACCCGACGGTCGTGGCGATCATCGCCCTGCTGGTCTTCGCGGGGGCGATGGGCAAGAGCGCCCAGTTCCCGCTCCACGTCTGGCTACCGGATGCGATGGAAGGCCCCACGCCGGTCTCCGCCCTGATCCACGCCGCGACGATGGTGAACGCCGGCGTCTACCTGGTCCTGCGCTCCAACCCGATCTTCGCCAGTGCACCCGGCGTGATGGTGGTCGTGGCCGGGATCGGCATCTTCACCGCGATCCTGGCCGCTTCGATCGCCATGACCCAGACGGATATCAAGCGGGTCCTGGCGTTCTCGACGTTGAGCCAGCTGGGCTACATGTTCGCGGCGTTCGGCGTCGGGGCGTGGACGGCGGCGATCTTCCACCTGATGACCCACGGCTTCTTCAAGGGCCTGCTGTTCCTGGACTCCGGGTCGGTCATCCACGCCGTGCATGAAGAGCAGGACATGCGCAAGATGGGTGGCCTCAGCAAGAAGATCCCCATCACCTACGTGACGATGCTCATCGGCTCGCTGGCGATCAGCGGTATCCCGCCCCTGGCCGGCTTCTTCTCCAAGGACGAGATCCTGGGCGAGTCGTTCAAGCTCGGCTTCTGGTGGGTCTCGCTCATCGGCTACATCGTGGCCGGCCTCACGGCGTTCTACATGTTCCGGCTGATGGGCCTCACGTTCTGGGGCTCATTCCGCGGCCCGAAGGCGGTCTGGGACAAGATCCACGAGTCCGTCCCGGTCATGACCATCCCGCTCATCCTGCTGTCCATCCCGTCGGTCTTCCTCGGTCTCGCGATCGGGACCCCGCTCGGCGACAGCCGGCTGCGTGGCTGGGTGGAACCCGTGTTCTCGCATGGCCAGGAGATCCTCTACGGCCCCGGCCACGAGGAGGCTGCGTACGCGCTGTTCGGCATCGACGGCGTCCTGATCCTTGCCAGCGTGACCGTCGCGGTCATCGGGATCGCCATCGCGTGGCGACTGTTCGGGGTGAGCCTGCCCGGCCTCCACCGCGAGCCCGATCCGGACCGGGTCCTGGCACTGACCGCGAAGGCCCCGTTCCTGTACCGCGCGTCGCTCAACAAGTGGTGGTTCGACGAACTGAACCACCTCCTGTTCATGGTCGTCGGCGGCCGCATCGCCTACGCGCTGTGGTGGTTCGATCGCGAGGTCGTGGACGGCACGGTCAACTCGCTCGGACGCGCGACGATCAAGACCGGCCGGGGACTGCGACTCATCCAGACCGGACGCGTCCAGAACTACGCCCTTGGCATCGCCATCGGCCTGATCGTCATGGCCGCGTCCTACCTGCTGCTGGTCCAGCGATGATCGACCTCGAGGGATTCCCCGTCCTGTCGCTGATCGCGTTCCTGCCGCTCATCGGGGCGATCGCCGTCGCGATCCTGCCAGCCTCGCTGGCTCGTGCCACCGCGCTCACCTTCGCGCTCCTGACCTGGGTCGTCTCCCTGCTGATGCTCGTCGGGTTCACGCCGGGTATCCCGGGATTCCAGTTCGTCGAGTCCATCCCGTGGATCCCCGACTTCGGGATCTCCTACAAGGTCGGCGCGGACGGCCTGGCCGTCGCGCTGGTCGTCCTGACCACGACGATGTCGTGGATCGCCATCCTCGCGAGCTTCAAGCCGATCCAGACCCGGATCAAGGAATACATGATCTCGTTCCTCATCCTCGAGGTCGGGATGATCGGCGTGTTCCTCGCCCTGGACCTGTTCCTGTTCTATATCTTCTGGGAAGTCGTCCTGGTCCCGATGTACCTGATCATCGGCATCTGGGGCGGCTCCAACCGGATCTACGCCACGATCAAGTTCGTGCTCTACACGCTGGTCGGGTCGCTCCTGATGCTGGTCGCCATCCTGGCCACGGCGTTCGCGTACCAGAGTGGGCACGACGGGTCGTGGGCCAACGCATTCGACTTCGAGGCGCTGCGCGACTACGCTCAGACGACCGGCTTCGCCGATGGCCTCCAGCTGGCAGCCTTCCTGGCCTTCTTCCTGGCCTTCGCGATCAAGGTCCCCATGTTCCCGTTCCACACATGGCTGCCCGACGCGCACACTGAGGCGCCCACCGCCGGCAGCGTCATCCTGGCCGCGGTCATGCTGAAACTTGGCGCGTACGGGTTCATCCGTTTCGCGCTGCCGCTCTTCCCGGATGCGGCGCAGACATTCGGCCCGGCGATCATCGTGCTCTCGCTCATCGCGATCATCTACGGTGCGGTCGTGGCCATGGTCCAGCCGGACCTGAAACGCCTCGTCGCCTATTCGTCGGTGAGCCATATGGGTTTCGTGACCCTGGGCATCTTCGTGTTCACCGAGCAGGGCATGCAGGGTGCCATCCTGCAGATGATCAACCACGGCCTCATCACCGGCGCCCTGTTCCTCCTGGTCGGGGTCATCTACGAGCGGACCCACGACCGGACGATCGCCAGGATGGGCGGGCTTGCGTCGCGGACGCCGGTCTACGCCGCGGTCTTCGGGTTCTTCGTCTTCGCGTCGGCGGGCCTGCCCGGCCTATCCGGGTTCGTCGGTGAGTTCCTGGTCCTCGTCGGCACGTTCGAGGTCCTGCCTGGCGCGGCGGCCATCGCGACCTTCGTGATGATCCTGGCTGCCGGCTACCTGCTGTACATGTACGGGCGGATCGTCTTCGGCGAGGTGTCCGACTTCCTGGCCGCCCTCGGCGATCACCTGACCGACATGACCCCGGTCGAGATCCTGACCCTGGTCCCGTTGGGCGTCCTGGTCGTCGTCTTCGGGATCCAGCCCGGTCTGCTCCTGGACCTGGTCGGTGGGACCGTTGCGACGACGCTGGCTGCGGTCGGGCCAGGGACCGCGATCGCGATCCCGGCTGAGGTCGTGGCCCTCCTGCTCGGCCTCCTTGCCGTCGGGATCGTCGCCCGGATCGGGTACGCCCTGATGCGCCCACGCCCGGTGGCCATCGAAGCGGACGGCGGGGCCGCCCATTGAGCTTCCAGGACCTGACCACCATCAGCCCCCTCATCGCCGCGATCCTGACGGCCTGCGCCGTCGTCGTGATGGACCTCATCAAGCCGGGGAGCAAGGTCCTCACCATCGCGACGGCGTATGTGGGCCTGGCGATCAGCGCGGCCCTCGTCGTAAGCGTCGGCCAGACGCCGGCGAGTGCGTTCGGTGGCTCGAACACGTCGTACACCGTGGACGCGCTCACGACATTCCTGGACCTGCTGTTCATCTCGATCGCGGCATTCACCATCGCGTTCGCGCCGGACTACCTCCTGCCCCGGAACCTGCCGGTCCCCGAGTTCGCGGTCGTCCTCCTGTTCGCGATGACCGGTGCGATGCTCATCGCCGCGTCCACCGACCTGCTGCTGCTGTTCATCGGCCTCGAGTTGATGGTCCTGCCCGGTTACCTGCTTGCCGGTTTCCACAAGACGGACGCCTATTCGACCGAGGGCGCGATCAAGTACTTCCTGCTGGGTTCGTTCAGCTCGGCGATCTTCCTCTTCGGCCTGTCGTTCGTGTGGGGGCTGACCGGGACGACCACGGTGGCCGGTGTCTCGGCGGCCCTCTCGCTGATGGTCTCCGGCGAGACGCCGCTGTCGCCCGGGCTGGCGATGGGTCTCGCATTCATGACGACCGGCGTCGCCTTCAAGATCGCGGCCGTCCCGTTCCACTACTGGACACCGGACGCCTACCAGGGCTCCCCGACGCCGGTCACCGGCTATCTTTCGGTCGGACCCAAGGTCGGGGCGTTCGCGCTCATCATCCGGCTGTTCGGCGAGGCCCTCTGGCCGGTCGCCGACATCTGGCTGCCGATCGTGCTGATCCTTGCGACCCTCACCATGACCCTGGGCAACCTGGTCGCGCTGACCCAGGACAACGTCAAGCGGATGCTGGCCTACAGCTCCATCGCGCATACCGGCTACATGCTGGTCGGCCTGGCCGCGTTCGCCGCCGGCCGGCTCGATGGGCTGGAGGGCCTGCTCTTCTACCTGGCCGCGTACACGTTCATGAACCTTGGCGCCTTCGCCGTGATCTCGGCGATCCAGAAGCGGACCGGGGTGACGTCGGGTCTGGGGACGTTCGCCGGCCTCATCCGACGTGAGCCGATGCTCGCGATCCTGTTCACGCTGTTCCTGCTGTCGCTGACCGGGATCCCGCCGACCGCGGGGTTCTTCGCCAAGGCCTACGTCATCATCGCGGCCGTCGAGGCCGGCGGAGCCACCTCCGTCCTGGCGGTCATCGCCGTGCTGAATGCCGCAGTCGCCGCGTTCTACTACCTGCGGGTCATCGTGTACATGTTCATGCGCGAGCCGGAGACCGATGCCCCGGCGCTGAAGCACGGTCCGCTACTGTGGGGCGGCCTCGCCGTCGCCACCGTGCTGACGATCGCCCTCGGGCTGTTCCCGACGATCATCCTCGGCATCATCAGCGATGCAGCCGCCGCGGTGGCGCTGGGGCACTAGGTGTCGTCCCCGGGGGCCGGTCTGCGGTCCCGTGAGGACCGTGATCGGCACGAGTTCCGCGTGAACCTTGACGATCGCGCCGCTCGATGTCGGATCCGGCCGGTGGCCATGCACGTTCGACACGATCGCGGTCCCTCCAGGACCGGAGCCATCCCGGCGCTCAATGAGCTGGTCGACGACCTATGCGGGAATCACACCTGGCACTAGGCCGCCGGCGAGGCGTCCAGCCAGTTCGCTTCCGGCGCCCTGGCCGGGATGAGCCGCCAGGCCAGGAGCCCGGCCGCGACGCACGCTCCGACGCCCATCAGGATGGCCGTCTGCAGGGACCCGGTCGCGAGGACACCGGCGATGGCGGCACCGAACGGGAACCCCAGGAAGTTGAACGCCATCGAGACGGCGAACGCGCGTCCCATCCATGCCGGATCGGTGCGTCGCTGCCGGACGGTGAAGAGGGCGATGTCGGCGGGTCCGTTCAGCAGGCCGCTCAGGGTCAGTGACAGCAGCACGAGCGCCATCCCCACGACCGGCGGCACCGGCCCGAAGGCGCCGCTGGCCGGGAGCAGCAACGCGACCGTCGGTGCGAGGAGCAGCATCGGGATGACGAGCATCGGCAATTCGCGACCGCGCGTGTCGCGCCGGCCGAAGATCAGCGCCGAGATCATCCCGGACACGCCGGACGCCGCGAAGGCGACGCCCACCCAGATCTCATCGAGGTGGAGCACCTCCAGGACGATGATCGGGACCACGATCGTGGACATACCCCAACTCAGGTTGAGCACCGACACGGAGAACCCGAGGCCGCGGATGGTCCGGTTGTTCCAGGCGTAACGGAGACCGTCCCACGAGTCGCGCATCAGTCGACCGCTCGACGCCGTCTCGGTCGCAGGCTCGCGCAGGCCGATGAGCGATGCCGTCGCCAGCCCGAACGGGATGGCGATGCCGATCATCGCGACCGGGGCGCCGAGGATAGCCACCATGGTCGCCGCGATGGGTGGGCCAAGGATCGTGGCGACGACATAGCCATTGGCGTCGATGGCGTTCGCTCGCTCCCACAGGTACGACGGGACGATGAGCGGGATGAGCGTGCGCAGGCCGACGTGGCTGAGGATGCTCGTCAACGATGTCACGATGACGATGGCGATCAGCAGCCAGACAGGCAGCCGGCCAGCCAGCGACAACCCGCCGATCAGGATCAGGCTGATCGATGCAACCGCGTAGTCAAGGGCCATGAGCCGGACCCGACCGTGTCGGTCGAGCAGCGCGCCGGCGAGCGGGGCGATCAGGAGCCCTGGGAAAATGGAGGCGAATGTCACGACTCCTGCAAGGGCAGGCGACCCGTACTCAGCCAGGGTGAACAGGACGATGGCGATGCCGAGCATCGACTGGGCGATCCGTGCCAGCTGCATCGAGGCGACGACGCGCCCAAGCTGGGGCAGCGCGAACAGGGCGCGATAGGAAACCTGGCGCGGGACGTCGGACATGGGGGTGATGCTAGCGGGATGGGCCGGGACTAGCCGGCGCGGCCCACGATGCGGGCGATCGCGGCCAGCAGACGGGCGGCTTCGTGTGGCGACGCGAGGTGCAGGTCTGCGCTGTCGCGGATCGCGTCCGGCATGCCATGCGGGCCGTGGACGCCGACCATCAGGCTGTCCGTGCGTCCGGCTGCCCGGGCGTCGCGCAGGACGACGAACGCGTCCGCATCGCTGACGTCGTCGCCAAGCGCGATGACGACCGAGGGTCGCGCCCGCTCCAACAGGCGGGCCATCGCCTCCGCCTTGCCGCCGGCGTCGACCGGGCGCAGGTCCACCACGAGGCGCCCGCGATAGTGCGCCAGGCCGTGGTCGAGGACCTCGAGTTCGGTCTCGCGGAGCGCCGCGTTGACCGCGTCGCGTGCGGCATCCCGGTCTGCGGCACCCCGGAAGTGGAAGGCGACGGACGGCCCCTTGGATTCGACGTACAACCACGTCGGGTACCCAAGGCGGCCACCGACCCCGGCCGCGAGGGCTTCCGCCGCGGGCACGTGCCCGTCGAACCCGGCTTCGTAGTGCGTGACCAGGTCCTCGGCCAAGGCACCGCGCGGCAACCAGCCGGACTGGAGTCCGTGGTCGCCCAGATAGCCGATCCCTCCGACCCGGATCCGCGTCGCCGCATCCACGACGGTCCGGCCTGTGAGGATCGTCGTCCGCAGCCGGTCCGGGCGTTCCGCGCCGGCGCGGGCCAGGCGGCGCAGAGAGCGGCGGGCCAGGGGTTCGATGGCGGCCGCGGTCGGGTCGGCGGACCCACGCGAGAGTGTCCCATCGAAGTCGGAGACGACGAGGAGGAGGCCGGGCGTGGCGAGCAACGCTTCGAGTCGCGCGCGGACTGCGGCCCCGCCGACGCGGTCGTGGCGGACGATCAAGGTGTGACGATGACGTCCGGCAGGATGGTCTGGAGGCCCCGCGCCATGATGTCCGGTCCGATCCCACCCAGCGCCCCGTCGCGCACGATGCCGTCGGCGTCGATCCAGAAGTGGATCGGGAGGACGATGGCATCCCACTCCTCGGCGTTGGCGCCGCTGGGATCGAGGCCCAGCGGGAACGTCGCCGACAGCGACTCCGCGAACGCGGCGACGGTGCCTTCGTCCTCCTTGACGTCGATCGCGAGGACGACCAGGTCGTTCTTGGCGTAGCGAGCCGCGAACCCGTTCATGAGCGGGAACTCGTCCTGACACGGCGGGCAGTAGGTGGCCATGAAATTGACCCAGACGGGCTTGCCCTTGAGCTCCGCGAGGTCGATCGTGCCGCCGCCCACCTGGGTCACGACGAGGGCCGGTGCTGGTTCACCGATGTGGAACAGACCGCTCAGGCTGGCGCTCGCGCTCGCGGAGGCGGAGGCGGAGGGCGATGCACTGGCGGTCGGCGACCGGGTCGGTGTCGCGCTGGCGACCGCGGACGGTGCCGCGGACGGGGACGGCGTCGGGATCACGACGGCCGATTCGGGCGCCAGCGCGTAGAGACCGCCAAGCACGAGGACGGTCACGAGCATTCCGGAGACCAGACCCGTCAGGACGGCGAGACGAGGCGACATGGGCCGGAGGGTACCAGTACCAGCGGCCAGGGGCGTCCCACGGGACTCGCTGGTACGATGCCGCTCCCATGGCCGACTTGGCGGACGGCGTCCGCACCCGCGTGATCCCCGCCATCCTGACGGCCCTTGGCGTCACGATCCTCGCTGTCGGACTCCTGAGCTATACCACCCCGGTGGACGCCGGCCCGGTCGCCACCGACCGCTCGACGTCCGCCGTGAGCCAGGGCAGCCCGTCGCCACTGCTCACCCTCCCACCGATCGGCTCCGGTGCGCCCGCGACGGCCAGCCCCACATTCCCGGCGGATCGCGTCGCGACCCGGGTCCGCATCGCCGCGCTCAAGATCGACCTGCCGGTCATCAGGCAGAAGGGCGCCGACTACCCGTTGTGCGATGTCGCGATGTATATCGAGCAGCTGGGCCAACCCGGCGAAGGGCGCGCGACCTACCTCTACGCGCACGCTCGAGAAGGCATGTTCCTGCCGATCCTCACCGCCTCCAGGATCCAGAACGGCAAGAAGATGCTGGGCATGGTCGTGGAGGTGTACACCAGCGACGACCAGCGATTCCTGTTCGAGATCACCGAGGTACGGCGCCACCAGCTGGATCTGGACGGCGCCCTGACCGCGACGTCCGAGGAACTCTGGCTGCAAACCTCCGAAGGGCCGAAAGGAACGCCTGGCAAGACCCAGGTCGTCGCCTCGTTCCTGTCCCAGGGGGCCGCCGACCCTGCCGAAACGCACCCGACGCCGAAGCCCGTCGTGTGCGGCTAGCGAGTCTCGCTCAGATCCAGTCGATCCTGCGCAGGAACACCAGGCCCGCACCGGCCGCCAGCGTGACGATCGCGGTCACTGCCCAGAAGCCGCCCGCCTCACCGCCGTTGATCGCAGTGCCCGCCTCGCTCATCCCGAAGATGCCCGCCACGGCTCCGACACCGGCCAGGATCACGGTCACGCCGGTCAGGCGTTTCATGATCACGGACAGGTTGTTGTTGACCTGGGTCAGATAGACATCCAGCGTCGCGGACGCCAGCTCGCGATACATGTCGAGCTCATCCGTGAGCCGGATGAGGTGGTCGTACACGTCGCGGAAGTAGACGATCTCCTCGTCGTCGATGAGCGGCATGTCGCGGTTGGTGAGCTGGTTGAAGACTTCGCGGACCGGGCTGATGGACCGGCGGACCTCGATCAGCTGCCGTTTCAGATCGAAGACACGTTCCAGGGTCTGCGGCGTCGCTGCGCGCATCACCTCGTCCTGGACCTCGTCGATGGCGTCACCCAGCTCATCGGAGAACGGGAAGTAGGCGTCGACGATGTCGTCGCACAGGGCCCACAACAGGTGGTCCGGGCCGTGCTTGAGGATGGCTTCGATGCCCGCCCCGAGGTGATGCGACGCGTGCGGATCCCAGCCCGAATCGTGCACGGTCAGGAGGAAGCCGAGGCCCAAAACCATGTCGAGCTCGGAGGCGACCACCCGCTCGTCATAGTCCAGGTGGAACAGGACGAGGTGGACCACGCCGTCGGTCACTTCGAGCTTTGCGCGCTGGTTGCCTTCGAGGACGTCCTCGACGATCAGGGGATGGAGCTCGAGGACCGCCCCGACCGCGTCCATCTGCGCTTTCGACGGACTGGCCACGTCGATCCACACGCTCGCGTCTGGTTCACGCAGGAAGTCGGGCAGGCGTTTGAGTGCGTCCGCACCGGTGGCCTCGCGCAGGGCCTCGCCGACCATGGCGGAGACGCGGATCGTGCCCGACGCACCGGTCGTCCCCGATGCAGGACCGCGCTTCGCCGGTTGACCGGCGCGGGCGGTCCGGGAGTCAGCCTTGAGCGTCTTGGCTCGTCCTGGTGATGCCATCGGGTTCGGGGCCTCCGGCGCCGGCCGCGGGACGGTCGGTCGATTCGTCGGCCAGCATACGCGGCCGGCCTCCCAGGACGAGCGACGGCGGGATCGCGACAGCCGTCACGGCGGCGGCCACCACGAACAGCCCGACCATGATCCGGGCGGCCTCGCGCGACGCCCACGCCTCGAGGGCGTCCACGACCAGCGGGTCGCGCAGCGGCCGGTCCCGGAGCTCCTCCGGGATGAACTGCAGGTACGCCTCGGGTGTCGCGTAGACCTGATCGGACAGGCGATCGATGGTGGTCGACCCGTACGCAGTCAGGATCGAGAGACCGACTGCCATCCCGACCATCCGGGCGACCGTCACGACGGCCGATGCGACCCCGAACAGGCGGGTCCCCGCGGCCTCCACGGCAGCCGTGGACCGTGGCGTGACGGTCAGCCCGAACCCGAGACCGAACGCCCCCAGACCGAGCGCCACGCCCTCGATGGAGACCTCCGGCGTCCACGTCGACATCGATAGCAGCCCGCCGATGCTGAGGGCAAGGCCGACCAGGGCGACCAGGCGGAGCCCGAGCAGCCGCACGAGAAACCCGGATGCCAGGGCTCCCACCGCGGTCGCCCCCGCGAGCGCCCCGAGGGCGAGGCGCTGCTCGTCCGGGCCGCCGTAGAGCACGCGGTCCACGAACACGGCCGCGCCGATGATCGCCGTGGCGAAGGCGTAGCCGGTGAGCAGCGAGACGAGGCTCGCCGCGCTGAACGGGAGGCTGCGAAACAGCCGCGGATCGATGAACGGGTCGGGGGTCCCAAGGCCACGAGCGACGAACAGGACCGTGGCGACCGCCGCGACGAGGAGCAGGACCACCGTGACCGTGGTGGGATCCAGGCCGGTCCCGGCGATCTCGGTCGTCCCGATGAGCGTCAGACCCACGAGGCCGGCAAGGAGTGCCAGACCGAACAGCACGGCACCCGGCAGGTCCACCCGACCGGGCCGGCGTGGCGTGTCCCAGTCGGGTGCCGCGGCCCACGCCAGGACGATCGCGACGATCGCGATCGGCACGTTCACGTAAAAGATCCAGCGCCAGGATGGCGCGAGGATGGCGGCGATCGGGGCGTTGGAGAGTCCGGCTGCTACAAGCGCGGCCTCGGCATGGACGGACGACAGGATGGCCGCCCCCAGGAATGGCCCTGCCGCCATTCCGAGGAAGGTCAGCGCCCCGATGAGCCCGAGCGCTCTGGGCCGTGCCGCCCTGCCGAACAGGTGCGACGCGGCCGCCGTCCCCAGCGGGACGAGGACACCGCCACCCACCGCCTGGATCAGTCGAGCGGCGATGAGCTGGTCCAGGCTCTGCGCCATCCCGGCCAGGAGCGAACCGACGATGAACACGACGAGCCCGCCCATCAGGAGCCGGCGCGCGCCCCACAGGTCCGTCAGCCGGCCGGTCATCGGCATCGTCAGGATGTAGACCAGCAGGTAGCCGTTGATGATCCAGCTGGC